>NZ_JAUBTF010000005.1:0-176903 GCF_036702355.1 Microcoleus sp. D3_18_C4 | reverse complement strand
TTGGTTAATATTAAGCACTTTAAAAACTGGTTTACAAGCTGCTGCTACTGTACTTCATAAACCTGGAATCCCCTGTAGTTTTTATGACGACAGAGTTAATCCCACAATCGAGAAGGCTATTCATGCAGTGGCGATTGATGAAATCCGTGCCGTTTTTGATGCTACACTAATGGAACCGCACTCTTCCCGCGGAAAAGAACAAGTCACTCAAGTTTGGTTCCCTGGAGGTCATGGATGTATTGGCGGTGGTTGTAAAGAAGAGTGCGGATTATCGGATGGAGCTTTACTTTGGATGATGGAGGAAGTTGAAAAACTGGGACTAGACCTGGATAAAACTCTCGTTGAAGATGGAATCGAACCGAGATATGATACGCCTTTTGATAATCAACCAAAATGGCCGTTTTCGCTCGGAGGTGTAAAGCTACGTAAGGTAAAAGATGGCTTTTCCGCTCTGCATGAAAGTGTGAAAAGGCGTTGGAACGATCCCTCTTGCCCCGATCGCTCTGAAAATCTTATGGAGTTTCAGGAACAGCTTGATGCGTGGTCTCCATCTCCTTGTGGATTTTAGCAAGCTAAATTATCCCAAAGCTGAGCACAAAATTGAATCTTGACCCATAACTTAAAGAGGTATTTATGAGTTAAGCCCGCTTTCTTAAAGCAGTTGCAGAAGCTGATTTTTTAGGCAGCGACAGCAATCAACACTAGCAGCGTTACCAACAAGAGGGCACCGACATCTTGAAGGGCATATTGACGCTGTTGTTCGGTTGAAGGGTACTGAGCGTAAGACTTTTTCGGCACGATGGCGTAGTTGTTGAGGGTTGTTAACTAGCTGCTATTTGGCTCCCATTTGTTAGCATACGCTCACAGATGGATATACCTTACGTCCCACTGATGAAAAGCGGTCGAGTTTCTGGGTTTAAGTCCAAACACACGCTCGAAAGTACGCTCCGGAAGGGAAAATCTCTCATATCAAAAATGCAGCAGGACAAAGGCTCTACGATAGCGGTGCTAACTTAACAGGAGCCAGACTATCATTCGCAAACTTAAGTGAATCTTATTCGTCAGCCGATTTACATGGTGCAATTTTAGCTGATTATAATAGAATAGACTGTCAGATGAAATTATCAAGAATGAAGTTGCAAATAACCAAGGAAATTTATCAAACCCTGAAGAACTAATTTATCACTGGAATGATTTGCGCTTTCACAGCCAAGAACACGTAAAAATAGCCGAAGCGCTCGATCGCACAAACACCCTCTTTTTCCCCAACTCCAAAGCCCGCCTTACAACACCCGCAGGTAGACAAAACCAAGAACCAGATTTCCTCATATTTCACCAAGGCAAATGGGGTATTCTGGAAATAGGGCATCCCGACACAGAAAAAGATGAAACGCGCGATCGCCTGTTTGCATCTCACGGTATCAGCATCATCCACTATTGCGACGCTAACAGATGCACAGAAGAACCCGATCGCATTGTCCGAGAATTTTTAGACATATTGAGTCAGGGATAGGGCGAGTGGTTTTCTGATAAGGGCGATCGCATAGGGGCCCAGAAACCGGGTTTTTTAGGATAATACTTCGTTGTATCCCGCAGATTCGGTAAAAAACCAGGTTTCTTTGTCGGAGTGCGTCAGTCGATAAGGGCGATCGCACTCCGTAACAAAGTAGATTTGACCTTGACAAATTCCTCGGTTTGTGATATGCACGAGTGGTGGAAATTTTTAAGGGCGATCGGGATTTGTACCAGATCAACCATACTTCCCAGAAGCTAAAGCAGCAGCAGCCAGTCGCTCCATACCAGCTCGAACAATCACTGCTAAGTCACTCAGTGGCATACATTGGATTTTCTTAAGCAGCTCGTTGGTATCCAGAGGTTCCTGCACCGGCTTGCCTTCGAGGTGAGCCATGAGCTCTTCCATCGTAAAGCCTGCTCTTGTCGCAATCTGAGTCAAATTTTTCGTATCTGGAATTACCTGCCCCTTTTCCCAATACAAGACAGAAGCAGCAGAAACTCCCAACAGCTTGCCAAAAGCAGTCAGACTCATCGAGCCCCGCGCTAATTTAACAACCTCACTCAGTTTTTTCTTAGCTTCTGCGTCCACGGTATCAGCCACGAGATAACCACAATTCCTAGTTTACTTGTGTACCAACAAATTTACCTGTCTTGCTTGACAGGAGAAGATTTAACAGATATTTTTTAATTAGATTGAATTTTTTAATTTTAATGAAAACGGATTTAGGAGAAATAGCAATGACCAAGAGACGGACTCAAAAAACTCACAAGCCCAGCCACACCCGTCAAAGCCTGACAGCCTCCGGTTGGCTCAAACCCCAGCGCTGGCAAATCTCCAAAATAGAAGCAGCCGAAGCCCTGAGAATGCCCGTAAAACACATAGTCAAAGTTTACCCCAAACAACATCAAGTAATAGTCGTTTACCTGAACAAGAAAGGACAAAAATGCAGTTCCTTTTTCAGCTACAGACTATTTGCCAGATGGGAACAAGAGGCGAACGCAGCAATTGCCCGTTGTCGAAACCAGCAAATCCTAGCACCCCTAGAAGTCATTGTACAATACGACCTCGAACATTTCAAATATCCAGTGGCGATCGCCGATGCAATTTGGGAAGCCCTACTCAACCAGATCTCCCGCGTAACAAGGGAACTGAGGCTGAGCAAACAATGTGCCTAGCCCCCCATCACTCCATCAATTAGTAGAAGCAGCCAACTCAGCCAAACGTTCCTGCTGATCCTGAGAAATGCAAGTTTGAATAATCCCCTCAATATCCCCTTCCAAAACACTATTGAGCGAGAAATTCTCCCCCAAACGGTGGTCCGTAGCCCGATTGTCCTTATAGTTGTAAGTGCGAATCTTCTCCGATCGCGAACCAGTACCAACCTGAGCCAAACGCCGCGACTTCACCTCATCCTGCTGCTCCCGCAACTTCATCTCATAGAGCTTAGCCCGCAAAATCTGCATCGCCCGCTCCTTATTCTGCAACTGACTGCGCTCCTCAGTACAGAAAATCCGAATTCCCGTCGGCTTGTGAAACAAATCCGCAGCAGTTTCCACCTTGTTCACATTTTGACCGCCAGCGCCGCCCGATCGAGCCGTACTCATCTCAATATCCTTCGGATCGATGTGAATCTCCACATCATCAACCTCCGGCATCACAGCCACCGTCGCCGTCGAAGTATGCACCCGGCCGCCAGCTTCAGTCACAGGCACTCGCTGCACCCGGTGTACCCCAGCCTCAAACTTCAGCTTGCTGTAAACGCTGTCGCCTGTAACTTCCAGAATCACTTCTTTAAACCCGCCCATTTCCGCCAGCGACTCGCTCACCAACTTCACCTGCCAGCCTTGAGTTTGAGCGTAACGGGAATACAGCCGCAGCAAATCTCCCGCCCAAATACTAGCCTCATCACCGCCAGTACCGGCCCGAATTTCCAGCATAATATTCTTGTCATCGTTCGGGTCGCGGGGGAGCAGCAAAACCTTCAAACGACTTTCCAAACTCTCCAGCTTCGCCTCAAGTTCCTGAACTTCCAGCGCAGCCATTTCTTGCATATCTCGATCGCCCGCGGCTTCCTTGAGAACCTGTCGGGCACCTACTAAATCTTCCTGAGTGGTTTTCCACAAAGCAAAAGTATCGACCACTTCCTCCAAGGACGATCGAGCTTTCGCTACCCGTTGAAACTCTTGATTGTCCCTAGCCACATCCGGGTCAGCCATGCGGCGAGTCAACTCATTAAAAGTTTGCTCTACCGACTTCAATTTATCCAGCAAATAAGATTCAGCCATTGTCAGTTGTCCTTTGTCAATCGATTTTAGATTTTAGATTTTAGATTTTAGATTTTAGATTTGAAGAACAGTTGGGATAGAATCTCGATAGAACTCAACTGCCTGCATAGCGAAGTCTTCGATCTAAACTCTCCCATCCGAGGGCGGATCGATTTTAGATTTTAGATTTTAGATTTTAGATTTTAGAACTCAAGAGCAGTTAGGATAGAATGTCGATCAAACTCTACGCGATCGAACTCTACTGCCTGCATAGCGAAGTCTTCAATCTAAAATCTAAAATCCGAGGGCGGTAAGTTGCCAGTAGAAAGAACTACTCTCAACAAACAGCGGACAAATGACAATCCGGCTACTTCTTCTTTTTGCCTTTACCAGCAGCCTTAGCAGCATCTGCTTTCGGATCTTCCATTTTCAGCGGTCCAGAGGAAGCATCTGCCTTCGGCATTTCTACCTCGGTCATGCCGTATTTCCGCATAAAGCGCTCCACACGACCTTCAGTATCAATAATCTTCTGAGTGCCAGTATAAAAAGGATGATTTCCCGACCAGACATCAACTTGAAGCTTTGGTCTAGTTGATCCCACAGTCATCACAAGTTCCCCGTTGCAATAAACCTGAGATTCGGGATACCACTCAGGGTGAATGCCATCTTTTGCCATTGTTTTTACTCTCTAGTTTTTGACTTTACAACCATTTTAGCTGCCGCAGGACTTGTACACCAACAACTGCACGAATTTTGCCTTATATCTGTTGGAACCAGGAATCAGGAATGGGAAATAAACTTCAAAAAAAGACCGATAAAATCTGGATAGATAATTTTTGCCTTTTCCTTCTTCCTTCTTCCTTCTTCCTTCTTCCCTCGATTACCGCTTCGAGTATTGAGGAGCTTTGCGAGCTTTCCGCAAACCGTACTTTTTCCGTTCTTTTGCCCGCGGGTCGCGAGTCAAATAGCCCTCAGTCTTCAGAGGCTTGCGGTTGTCCGGGTCTAATTGACAAAGTGCTCTAGCGACACCCAAGCGAATCGAGTCAGCCTGACCTGTTAAGCCACCGCCTTCGACTTTCACCAAAATGTCGTACTCATTTTCCAGACCCAAAGTTTCCAGAGGGGCCTTAGCCAGAGCCAAATAAGTAGGGTTGAATTGCAGGTACAAATCCCCCTCTTTACCATTGACTGTCAGTATGCCAGTGCCGGGAACCAAGCGCACCCGCGCTACGGAACACTTGCGGCGGCCGGTACCCCAGTACACAGCGCGACCGGATGTATCTGTTGCTTGCATTACTCATTTCCTCCCGGAATCGTGTGAACAATTAATTCTTCTGGTTTTTGAGCTTGGTGCGGGTGGTTGGGGCCAGCGTACACCTTCAGTTTAGTAAACAATTGTCTGCCAAGAGAAGTGTGAGGCAGCATTCCTCGTATCGCTTCTTCGACAATTCTTTCGGGCAAACGTGCTTGCAATTTGGCAAAAGTTTCTGTTTTCATGCCGCCCGGTCTTCCAGAATGGCGGCGGTAGATTTTCTGGGTGCGTTTTTTGCCAGTAACAGCGATTTTGTCAGCATTGATGACTATTACGAAGTCGCCGGTATCCATAGAAGGGGTGTAAGTCGGTTTGTGTTTCCCCCGGAGGTACATGGCAACTTCAGTTGCCAGACGGCCCAGCCGCTGGTCGGCGGCATCGACCACGTACCACTTGTGCTCTAGGGAGTCTTGAGTAGGGACGTAAGTTTTGTTCATTGTTTGTTGTTAGTTGTCTATTAACTGTTAACTGTTGTTAGTTGTCAGTTGTCAGTTGTCAGTTGTCAGTTTTTAATTGTTAGTTGTCCTTAGTTTTTTATTAGTAGTTACCTAATGACTAATGACTAATGACTAATGACTAATGACTAATTTTGGCTGAGTGTCGTACCACACATCTGGGGGGAAGGGAAATTCTGAATAGCCAACCCGCAGCAGGCACAAACCTTGAGCGGGAGCGGCATATTTTACCATTTCTCGGCGTTCGTTGACCCAGATATCTGTGAAATTGTCGATCGGCCTTTCCCCGCGACCCACCTGCACCAGCAACCCCACCAGCAGCCGCATCATCCCGTACAGAAACCCGCTCGCCTGAACCTCAATATAGATAAGAGGCCCAGAACGCTGACACTCGGCCGCTTGCACGTCCACCCAGGAATGGGGGCGGGCAGATCCCGCGCGGTGGAAAGCAGCCAGGTGATGCCGCCCGATGAGCGGTGTCAAAGCTGTCTGAATCAAAGATTCATCCACAGGGGCGTGATAGCAGTGCCAAGCAAAAGGACGCACAAACAAATTAGGGGTCGGGTCTGTATAAAGGGTATAGCGATAGCGCCGCCAACTGGCTGAGAACCGAGCGTGCCAGGTAGGTTCCACCTTTGCCGAAGCTCGAATTAAAATATCTTTTGCCAGTCGAGAGTTGAGAACGCTTGCCCAGCGGTGAGCGGGAATTGGGCCGTGGGCATCAAAATGCGCTACTTGAGCAGCGGCGTGAACTCCCGCATCGGTTCTCCCAGCAGCGTGCAGCGTTACCGGGCGTTCCAGAACAGTCGATATTGCTGTTTCAATTTCTTCTTGTACTGTACGCTGGTTCGGCTGTCGCTGCCAACCGTGAAAGTTAGTGCCGAGGTATTGGATTACTAGAGCAACGCGCTGTATCGATTGGGGATTTTCGATTGGGGATTTTGGATTGTCAGTCATAAATCACAAATCTCCAACCCAAAATTGAATTAAACCAGTTCAACGATCGCCATTTCGGAATTGTCTCCTTGACGGGGGACAGTTCGCACGACGCGGGTGTAGCCGCCGTTGCGCGAGCCGTACCGTTCTTGGGCTGCTTCAAACAAGGCGTGTACTAACTGTTTGTCGTAGATAAAGCCCATAGCTTGCCGGCGAGCGGCCAATGAGCCATCTTTTGCCAGGGTAATCATTCTGTCCGCCTCTGGGCGCAGCGCTTTGGCGCGGGCGAGAGTGGTAGTAATTTTACCGTGGCGGATTAATTCGGTGGTCAGCGAGCGCAGCAGGGCGCGGCGCTGGTCAGCCGGTTTGTTGAGTTGGGGAACGCGACAGCGGTGACGCATAGCAGTTGGTAATTGGTAATTGGTAATTGGGTGCCGGGATAGTCCGCGAGTTTTGAGCGGTGATTTCTTTAACTTAAAAACTCACCTACTTAAAATTCAGAACTTTTTTACCCGTTACCCGTTGATTAACTTTTAGCTGATTTTTCCTGTGGCAAGGTAATGCCCAAGCGTTTTTGTAAAGCTTCAATCACTTCTTCGGCAGACTTCTGCCCGAAGTTCTTGATCTCGAGCAAGTCTTCTTGGGTATAATCCAATAAGTCTGCGACTGAGTTGATCTGAGCCCGCTTGAGACAGTTGTAAGCCCGGACGGACAACTGCAATTCTTCGATCGGGATTTGGCTGGTAGGATCGGCTTCACCTGGATACTCTGGTTTGAGAGAATCTTGGGTGATGTCTTTGAGAGGTGCAAATAAATCTACCAGGATGTGGGCAGATTGACTCAAAGCTTCTTGAGGCGTCACGCTGCCATCAGTCCAGATTTCCATAATCAGCCGGTCTTTCTCGACCGTGCCGCCTACCCTAGCATCTTCAACGCTGTAGTTGACTCTGCGAATCGGCATAAAGATAGCGTCAATTTGGAGAAAATCCAAAGCCGACCCATCATCGCGACTGCGGTCTACTGCTCGGTATCCGATGCCTTTTTCAATTCTGAATTCCATTTCCAGAACTGAGCCGGGCGAGAGAGTTGCAATGTACTGGGAGCGATCAATCAATTCCACCTCTGAGGGCAAATCGAATCTATCGGCCGTAACTGTGACAGGCCCCTCAATCCGCAACCTGCCGATTTGCGGCTGCTGAGAATGAGTTTTGAGGACCACCTCTTTCATGTTCAGGAGAATTTCTAGAACATCCTCACGTACCCCTTCGATCGTGGCAAACTCGTGATTGACGCCCGCGATTCGGACTGAAGTTACTGCCGTTCCTTCCAAATTTGACAGCAGAACTCGCCGAAGCGCATTCCCAACAGTTGTTCCTTGACCGCGATCGAGCGGTTCCAGGACAAATTTTCCGTACTGACTGCGGTCTTTGTCAGTGTTAGACTCTATACATTCAATTTGAAACTGCGCCACGGAGTGACCTCCCTTTTCCACTTTGGATTTTTGATTTTGGATTTTAGATTGCAGAGCATACCCCTGAACGGATTTCGGATTTTGGATGGACGGGGCAACAGTTAGAACCATTAGTTTTTGACTTTAAGCAGTTAGCCATTATCCAAAATCTAAAATCTAAAATCTCAAATCGTTTTAGACTCTACGCCGCTTGGGAGGGCGACAGCCGTTGTGAGGAATTGGGGTAACATCTCTAATCAGGGTGATTTCCAGTCCCGCCCCTTGCAGCGCCCGGATTGCAGTTTCTCTACCTGCTCCGGGCCCGCTCACCATTACTTCTATTTGGCGCATTCCTTGGTCGTTGGCTCTGCGGGCAGCACTTTCTGCTGCTGTTTGAGCGGCAAAGGGAGTTCCCTTTTTAGCTCCTTTAAAACCGCTGGAACCTGCCGATGCCCAGGATATCACTTCACCGTTGAGGTCGGTAATAGTTACAATCGTGTTGTTAAAGGTAGACTGGATGTAGCCTACCCCATTGGGTACATTCCGTTTCTGCTTTTTTGCACCAGATTTCTTGCCTGTTTGTGGTCGCGCCATATTAGTCTCTTTAACGTTTCTCTCAACTAATGTCCAGAAGCGCTAGGAGCCAGCAGCCCCCAGCGTATTTTTCCAAAAAAGATGTTACTTCTTGGAAGGTGCCTTTTTCTTGCCCGCAACTGTTCGGCGGACGCCACGACGGGTTCTGGCGTTGGTACGGGTTCGTTGTCCCCGCACCGGCAGACCCAAACGGTGACGCCGACCGCGATAAGTTCCGATGTCCATCAGGCGCTTGATGTTCATTGACTCCCAGCGCCGGAGGTCTCCTTCGATTTGGTATGTGGTTTCTACATGAGCCCGCAGAGCTGTCACGTCGGCCTCTGTTAAATCCTTGACGCGAGTGTCAGGATTGACGCCTGTTGCAGCGATAATTTTTTGGGCCCGCGACAAGCCTATTCCGTAAATGTATGTCAGACCTATTTCGACGCGCTTATCGCGTGGAAGGTCTACCCCGGCAATCCGTGCCACACTTTTTGTCTCCCTAGTTTTCCTGTTTGGCTACAATGTTCAATTAGGATGCACCTGCGTGCAGTGCCCAATCTTCGTTTTTTCTAACCTTGGCGCTGTTTGTGTTTCGGGTTAGTGCATATCACCATCACTCGACCGCGACGGCGGATGACGCGACATTTCTCACAAATTTTTTTGACAGATGCTCGAACTTTCATCTTTCTTCCTGCCTGGAGAACCCCGCTCTAGCGGAGAACAGGCACGCTGGGACTGCCAGTAGAGCGGTGGGAGGAGAGGCTGGGCAAGGTGTAGACCTCTCCTCGATTAAATTGTATAAAGTGCGGGTTGTTTCATGAAGGAGCCCGCTTGCACCCACTCCCATTGCTGGGTAAAGTTCGCCTGCGCCAGAGTGTTGGCGAGCGATACTTTTACGGTGTAACAATGACTTAACCCGGTACACCGGTAGGTTGTTGACGCCCTTCTCGGCAACACTACAAACGTAGCATTATAGCATAAATTTGAAGCTTTTTACCAAATTCTCTCTAAATTAAACTTAGAATTCGTTTTTAGAAAGTTTTATCTAAGCCTATTTTTTCCGAAGGCGATAAGTAATCCTGCCTTTGGTCAAGTCATAGGGAGTCAATTCGACTTTGACGCGATCGCCAGGCAGAATTTTGATGTAGTTGCGGCGGATCTTGCCGGAAATGTGAGCCAGCACGTTAAACCCATTATCTAGGTCAACGCGAAACATCGCATTGGGCAGGGATTCCGTCACTGTCCCTTCCATTTCAATTAAATCTTGCTTAGACAATTTGGTATTTACCTCAACTCTACATTTGATTAACTAGGAGTGTCCCGGCGTTGGCCTCCAAACCTATTTACTGGTAGGAGTCAAACGGGAGCGGGGGGCAATAATTAGGGCGACTCGATCGACTTAAAGACTCAATTAACCGCTCACTTTGGCTTTACTTGAGTAAAGTTCTGGCAATTAGTATCGAGTTCAATCCAGTTTCTAGCAACCCTCACAAAACCTGATAGCACAAAAAGCTCCTAGTTAACATATCTTAGCAAAAGCTGGTGAGTAACAAGCTGTATTGAGAGGGTTCAAGAGTCGCCAGAGAGAGATTGTTGGAGTTCTGCGGTGACTAATTCCATTGCTCGATCGCCATCAACCGCAACTAACTGTTGACGGTCACTGTAAAAATCAATCAAAGGCTCAGTTTGCTCGCGATAAACTTGCAACCTGCGGCGGATCGTCTCCTCATTGTCATCCTGCCGGCCCCGCGACAGCAGGCGAGACACCAAAATGTCGTCAGGCACGTCGAGATTAACAGCTTTGAGACCAAATTTCGGGTTTGATGTACTCCCCTGGGCACCGCTAAGCTCCTGCAGCAGTTTGTCTAAAAAAGTTGCCTGGGCAACAGTGCGGGGAAAGCCGTCGAGAATCCAGCCAGCATTCGCGTCCGGTTCATTCAAGCGTTCCTGCACGATATCCATCAGCAATTGGTCGGGAACCAACTCACCCTTGTCCATGTAAGCTTGCGCCTTTAGGCCCAAGGCAGTTTTAGCCACCACGCAGGCGCGTAGGATTTCGCCCGTAGAAATATGGGGTATTTTCCAGAGAGCGGCTAATATCTGAGCCTGAGTTCCCTTTCCCGCCCCTGGAGGCCCCATGAAAATAAATTGCATTACGATTACTTCACCATTCCTTCATATCGCTGGGAGATGACGTAAGTTTGAATTTGCTTAGCAGTTTCGATCGCGACACCTACTAGAATCAGTAGGGAAGTTGCGCCAAAACCTCTAAAAGTTTGCACTCCGATCGCGCTTTCTACAGCAGTTGGTACAATAGCCACCAGACCGAGAAAAATCGCTCCCAAGAAAGTCAAACGGTTCAAAACCTTCTCCACATAATCACTCGTTTTCTGACCCGGACGAATTCCCGGAATGCTAGCGCCCATTTTCTTCAAGTTCTGAGACATATCTACGGGGTTGACAATCAACGAAGCGTAGAAATAGCTGAAGAACAGAATCAAAGTTAGATAAAACAGCGCGTAAGCCCAAGGGGCAGGGCCGTTCGGACTCAAAACATTAGCAACTTGAACCAAAAACGGGTTATTGAGAGACTGAGCGAGGAAAGAAGGCACAATCAAGACCGAAGATGCAAAAATAATCGGCATCACTCCGCCTTGATTCAAGCGCAGGGGCAGATAACTCCGGCTCTCCCGATAAACTTTGCGGCCGACTTGGCGACGGGCCGAAATAATCGGAATGCGGCGAGTGCCTTCCTGAACAAAAACAATCCCGACAATCGTTACCAAAAAGACCAGCAGCAGAACGACTACGCGGCCGACAACTTGTGTGTCACCACTTTGAGCCAATTCAAAAGTTTGTCCCAAAGAGCGCGGCAATACCGACACAATATTGATAAAAATCAGCAGCGACGCTCCGTTCCCGATACCTCGTTCCGTCACCACTTCCGATATCCACATCACAAACATTGATCCGGCTGTCAGAGCCAAAGCAGTTTGTGCTATGAATAAAGGCGCTGGAGATTGAGCAAAAGGGCTGACCCAAATCGCAATGCCAATACTTTGCAGAATTGCCCAGCCCAATGAAACGTAGCGAGTAATTTGAGAAATTTTGCGTCGCCCTGCTTCTCCTTCATTTTTCTGCAAGTCTTCTAAGCTTGGCAGAGCCGCAGTTAGAAGTTGCACAATAATTGAAGCATTGATGTAGGGCAAAATCCCCAACGCGAAAATCCCCAACGCTGACAAGCCGCCTCCTGAGAACAAGTCCAGAAAGCCAATTAAAGGACTATTTTGGACGTTTTGGGCAAATGCGACTCGATCAATGCCGGGGACTGGCAAGTGGACACCCAGGCGTACTAAAATCAGTAAGCCAACGGTTACGAGGATGCGGCCTCGTAAACCAGCAGCTTGAGCCATCTGCATGAACGTCTCTTGTGCAGTTGGCGCTTTCTCTCTACTAACGTCCATAGTTACGATTTTGGATTTTAGATTTGGGATTTTCGACTAAATCATTTTCTGATAGCAAGGTTGAGGATTTGAGATTTGGACAGACTCTCAAACCTCAAATCTTCACGCAACTAATTCGCAACTTCCGCCTGCAGCTTCAATTTTGGTGCGAGCACCTGCGGTAAAAGCCGAGGCGCGCACTTGCAAAGGTACATTCAGTTCACCATCTCCTAAGATTTTCAGCGGCCCGTCGTCTGTGGTGACAATTTTTGCTTGGATCAAAGAGGTGAGAGTAACTTCGGTGTTTGCTGGCAGCGATGCTAATTTACTTACATTAATGGTAGTGTACTCTTTCCGGTTCACTAAAGGGAAGCTTTTCAACTTGGGGAGACGGCGGTAGAGAGGATTTTGACCTCCTTCAAAACCCGGTCTAGTGCCGCTACCGGCTCTAGATTTTTGACCGCGCATCCCTTTGCCGGAGCTCGCGCCTTGACCGGCAGAAATACCTCTGCCCAAGCGTCGGGGGCGCTTTTGGGAGCCTGCTTTGGGTCGGGCGTCTTGCAATCTCATAGTTTTAGTAATTGGTAATTGGTAATTGGTATTTAGAGAGCGGGTACGCAGTAGTTTTGAGTGCGTGAGTTTTGAGTTGCGGATTTTTTTATTTTCCATGCAAGCACTTAACACTCAAAACTTACAGTTTCCCATTCTCGCCTGCCCTAACCGTAGAGGTTTTCTACTGGAATTCCGCGTTCTTGAGCAACTTCGGACAAGGTGCGGAGGGTGGAGAGGGCATTGACTGCTGCTCGGGCGTTGTTTAAGGGATTTCCAGAACCTAGCTGTTTGGCTAAGATATTGCGGACTCCTGCTAGTTCGAGAACAGTTCGCACTGCTCCCCCTGCAATTACCCCGGTTCCTGGAGCGGCCGGCCGCATCATCACTTTAGCTCCGCCACCGTCACCGTTGATGGGGTGAGGGATGGAGTTAGATTTGGTGAGGGGGACTTCAATTAGGTGCTTTTTGCCGTCAGCGACGCCTTTTTTAACGGCACCGATTACGTCGCTAGCTTTGCCGACTCCTACTCCAACTTGACCGCGTTCGTTGCCAATAATGACTATGGCGCGGAAGCTGAGTTTTTTACCACCTTTGACTACTTTGGTAACGCGCCGAATCTGAACAACCCGTTCTTGCCATTCGGATTCTTTTTCGCGCCCTTTGTTGTTGCTGCTGCTTTTTTTCTTGTTGCGCTGTTCTTTTTGTTCTGCCATAGTTTTGTCCTGTGGGAATTAGTAATTGGTGAAAGGCGATCGGCAAGTGGTAATTGTTTGAGTAAAAAGTAAAAATAGAAGAAATCTGGATTTTGCCTTTTAACTTTCAACTTTTGACTTTTTACTTTTTAATTACTCATTACCCGCTACCCATTACCCCCTCTAGAAGTCTAACCCCGCTTCGCGAGCTGCTTCTGCGAGGGCTTTGACACGACCGTGATAGAGGTTGCCCCCCCGATCGAATACGACTTTGACTATGCCAGCGCTGGAACAGCGTTTGGCAATCAACTGACCGACTTGCACGCTCGCGGAGCAGTTGCCGCCAGAACTGAGAGTTGACTTCAATTCGGGGTCGAGGGTTGACGCGGCGGCCAAAGTGTGCTGGGCGGTGTCGTCGATTACTTGAGCGTAGATGTGCTGCTCTGAACGAAATACCGCTAGTCTGGGACGTTCGGCGGTGCCGAACACCTTGCGCCGAACACGGCGGTGTCTGCGCTGGACTGATTCTTTGCGAGTAAGCTTCATTGTTACTTCTTACCTGTTTTGCCTGTTTTACCAGCTTTGCGCCGGACGACTTCGCCGCTGTAGCGAATGCCTTTGCCTTTGTAGACTTCGGGCGGACGCACTGCGCGGATGCGGGCTGCTGTATTGCCTACGAGTTCTTTGTCAATGCCGGAGACAATGACGTTGGTGTTGCCTTCAACTGCCATTGTGATGCCTTCTGGAGGAGGCATTTCAACGGGTTTGCTGTAACCGACGTTTAAAATCAGGTTCCGTCCTTGAACCTGTGCCCGATAACCTGTGCCGATAATTTCGAGACGCCGCTGAAAACCTTGAGATACACCTTCGACCATGTTTGCGACTAGGGTGCGGCACAAGCCGTGCAGTTGTCTGGCGACGCGAGATTCGTCTCGGCGAGTAACGAGTAAAGTCTCCCCTTCAATTCCCATGAGGATTTCGGCTGGGATAACTCGGGAAAGTTCACCTTTAGGGCCTTTGACGGCTACTTTTTGACCGTCTAGGGTGACGGTGACTTTCGTGGGGATGCTAATCGGACGCTTGCCAATTCGCGACATAGTTTTTTGTCCTTTGTTTTTAGTTATTAGTCCTTGATTATTAGTGCTTAGTTATTAGTCCTTAGTGATTGATTTTTGAGTCGGTTGCCAACGACCAGTGACTAATGACTAATGACTAATGACTACCAAACATAACAAAGCACTTCACCGCCCAAACCTTGGCGTCGAGCTTCTCTATCCGTCATAATGCCGCTGGAGGTGGAAATAATGGCTATGCCAATTCCGCCTAACACTCTGGGCAATTCTTTACGGTTCGAGTAAACGCGCAGTCCTGGTTTGCTGACTCGCTTAAGTGCCGTGATAATGGGCTTGCGAGTTTTACCTTTGTACTTTAGAGAAAGCACTAAATGTCGCTTGACCCCTTCTGCTTCTGCTTCTTCAAATTCGCCGATGAAGCCTTCACTTTTGAGGACTTGGGCGATGCTGCGGGTCATTTTTGTAGCTGGAATTTGCGTTGTTTGGTGGCGCGCCATGCAAGAATTGCGAATGCGCGTCAACATATCTGCTATGGTATCGTTAGCTGCCATCTTTTGCTTCTTACTCTAGTGCTTAGTTGTCCCGGAACGGCATTCCCATTTCTTTAAGCAAGGCGCGTCCTTCTTCGTCGGTGTTTGCTGTGGTGATAATTGAAATGTCCATGCCTCGAATTTGATCGATGCGGTCATATTCTATTTCTGGAAAAATTAGCTGTTCTCTCAGACCCAAGCTGTAGTTGCCGCGCCCGTCGAAGCTTTTGGGGCTGATGCCGCGGAAGTCGCGGATTCGGGGGAGTGCGAGGTTGATCAGCCGATCAAGAAAATCGTACATCCGATCGCCGCGCAGCGTCACCATAACGCCGACGGGTACTCCTTTGCGGATTTTGAAGCCTGCAATCGCTTTTTTCGCCCGCGTCACCACTGGTTTTTGACCGGTGATGATGCCAATTTCGTTGATCGACGAATCCAGTGCCTTAGCGTTTTGAGATGCTTCTCCCAAACCTCGGTTCACTGTGACTTTGACCAGTTTGGGCACCTGATGGATATTAGTATATTTAAACTGATCCATCAGTGTGGGAACGATTTTTCCTTGATAAAGAACTTTGAGTTTGTCCGGCATAGTTTTTGTGTTTCGTTAACTGTCCCTGGGCTTGGTCAGGGAATTATTAGTAGTCAGTTGTCCGTTGTCAGTTGTCCGTTGTCAGTTGTCCGTTGACTGTTGTCAGGAAAGCATTTGTCTAATGACTGATGACTGATGACTAATGACTGATGACTAATGACTAATTATCGAGGATTTCTCCAGTTTTTTTGAGCTGTCGCAGTTTCCGGCCATCTTCGCTAAATGTATAGCAAACGCGGCTAGCTATTTTTTCTTTTTCGGAATAGTGCATGACATTTGAGCTGTGAATGGGAGCCTCAAATGTGAGTATTTTCCCGGACTCTCCCTCTTGCTGGGGCTTGACGTGCTTTGTTCTGATGTTTACACCTTTAACAATTACTTTGCTGACTTTAGGATATGTCTTTAAGATTTCTCCGACTTTTCCTTTCTCTTTGCCAGTAATTATTTGCACGGTATCGCCTGCTTTGACGTGCATTCTGTAGCGCTGCGGCTCGCTAGTTGGTTTACCCTTTTTTCCGTACATTTTAAAGTACCTCCGGGGCTAAGGAAACGATTTTAGTAAAGTTTTTGTCGCGCAATTCGCGGGCGACGGGGCCGAAGACGCGAGTGCCTTTGGGGTTGCCGTCTACGTTGATAATAACGGCGGCGTTATCGTCAAAACGAATGCTCATGCCACTGTCGCGGCGCAAACCTTTGCGGGTTCTGACAATGACAGCCCGAACGACATCGGATTTTTTGACGGCCATATTGGGGATGGCGTCTTTGACGACGGCAATGATGACATCGCCGACTCCGCCGTAGCGACGGTTGCCGCCTCCCAATACGCGGATGCACATCAGTTTGCGGGCTCCGCTATTGTCGGCGACATTGAGGTATGTCTGGGGTTGAATCATGGTGATTGTTGACTGTTAACTGTTGACTGTTAACTGTTGACTGTTAACTGTTGACTGTTGACGGCTAATTGATTAATCAAGTACCGATCGGGCGAGCGCGAGATCGCAATTAACTGTTAGCCGTTTTTTGTCCCGAAAATCTCAGCAACCGTCCAACGTTTGGTTTTGCTCAGTGGGCGAGTTTCAGTGATGCGGACACGATCGCCCGATTTGCACTGATTTTCTTCGTCATGAGCTTTGTACCGCTTGGTGCGGACTACGATTTTGCCGTATTTGGTGTGGGAGGAGCGGTTTTCGATTGCTACCACGACGGTTTTATCCATCTTGTCGCTGACTACTACGCCAACTCGTTCTTTAATTGCCATAGCTACCTATTTTTGTTGTGCAATTGACTGTTTTTAGCTACTGTGCGATCGTCGGCTCGGCTGCTTCTGACTCTTGGCTGACTGCTGCGGTTGCAGCAGGCTGTGCTACCTGTTTAGATGCGGCGGCTAATTTTTCTGCCACTTCTTTCTCAGCAACGATTTGGCGCTCGCGTTCAACTGTCATCAATTGAGCTAGCCGATGTTTGGCGTGCTTGAACAGGTGAGGCTTTTCCATGCGGCCGGTAGCTTGCTGGAGCCGCAATTCCATTAGTTGGCGCTTGACGGCTAAAATTTGCTCTGCTACGGCAGCATCGCTTAATTCTCTAGCTTCTTTAATCTTGGTCAAAGACATAATTGTGTGCTTTCTCGTTAGCGAGCGGTATGACAGAAGACAGAATTGTCTCGCTTGGCTGAAGGTCGAAGGAAAGAAAAGTTATGAAAGCCAGATTTTAAATTGCTGTAGCCGTTTAAAATGCTGATTAAGACAGACCTAATTCTACCTTCGCTCTTCGCTATGACTGGTCTTCTTCGCGAGTGATGAACTTGGTTTTAATTGGTAATTTGAAAGATGCCAAACGCATTGCTTCGCGGGCAGTTTCTTCACTTACGCCGCCAATTTCAAACATTACCCGGCCGGGTTTGACCACAGCAACCCAAAACTCAGGATTACCTTTACCGGAACCCATCCGGGTTTCTGCTGCGCGCTGGGTGACTGGTTTGTCGGGAAAAATGCGAATCCAGATTTTGCCGCCCCGGCGGATATAGCGGGTCATGGCGCGCCGTCCGGCTTCTATTTGGCGAGAAGTGATCCAGGCGGGTTCGACGGCTTGGAGCGCGAAGTCGCCAAAGCTAACTGTATTGCCGCGGGTGGCAATACCGCTCATTCGCCCGCGCTGTTGTTTGCGGAATTTGGTTCTTTTGGGGCTTAACATGGCGAAAGGGAGTTGGGTAATTGGTAATTGGTAATTGGTAATTGGTGATTGCTAATTGCTAATTGGTTTGGAACAACTGACAATTAACAAGTGACAACTAACAGTTAACAATTAGCTAGCCTTCGTTCGATCGATCTTCAAAGTTCTGGCGGCGGCGCTTTTGTTTGGTGCGGGGCACTGCTGCATTTGGTGCAGCCTCTTGTTCCTGTCCGGGAATAATTTCGCCTTTGAAAACCCAAACTTTAATGCCCAGAATACCGTAGATGGTTTGAGCAGTGCAGTAGGAGTAGTCGATGTCTGCCCGCAGCGTGTGCAAGGGGACTCTTCCTTCCCGTGTCCATTCGGTACGGGCAATTTCTGCACCGTTGAGGCGTCCACTGACTTGAATTTTGATGCCTTGGATGCCGACTTTTTGGGCGCGGGTGATAGCTTGGCGGACGACTCGGCGGAAGGATACGCGCCGTTCTAGTTGCTGAGCGATGTATTCCGCGATCAGTGTGGCATCGGCGTCTACTCGCTGGACTTCGACGACGTTGATGCGGATTTGGCGGTTGCTACCGAGTTGCTGCTGCAAACCGACGCGCAAGGTTTCGATGCCTGCTCCGCCGCGGCCTACGACAACGCCTGGTCTGGCGGTGAACACTTCTAGGTCGATTTGATCGGCTTTCCGCTCAATTCTGACCGAGGAAATCCCAGCATTGCTGAGGGTTTTACGAACGTACTTGCGAATTTTATAGTCTTCTTGCAAGAGTTCTGGATAGTTTTTGGGATCGGCAAACCAGCGAGAGCGGTGCTCTTGGGTAATGCCGAGGCGAAAACCAATTGGATGTATTTTTTGGCCCATAATAGTTGATGAGTTAATTGGTAATTGGTAATTGGTAATTGGTAATTGGTAATTGGTGATTACCCATTTTTCAACTTTAAGCTGTTTATTACCTATTACGTTTTTCCCTGGTTTAGTTTTCTAGGAGCGGAGCTACTACTACGGTAATGTGACAGGTTGGCTTGCGAATTTGGTAGGCGCGACCTTGAGCGCGGGGTCTAAAGCGTTTGAGGACTGGGCCTTGGTCTGCGTAAGCTTGAGACACTACTAGCTTGGATTTATCCAATCCTGCGTTGTGTTCGGCGTTGGCTACTGCCGATCGCAAAACTTTGACGATTGGTTCGCAGGCGCGGTAGGGCATGAATTCGAGTAAAATCAGCGCTTCTTGGTAGCTTTTGCCACGAATTTGGTCGAGGACTCGGCGCACTTTGAAGGGGGATGTCCGGATGTAACGGGCGATCGCCTTAATTTCGGATGTGGTATCTATAGCCATTTCGATTTCGGTAATTGGTAATTGGTAATTGGGCAAAAGGTAATTGGTAATTGGTAATTTTTTTTCCTACTACCTATTACCTGTCACCTAATTCGGCTATCTTTTCGCCTTTTTATCACCACTTTTCGCGTGACCTCTAAAGGTGCGAGTGGGGGAAAATTCTCCGAGTTTGTGACCTACCATTTGGTCGGTGAGGTAAACGGGTACGTGCTGTCTGCCGTTGTGAACGGCGATCGTGTGACCTACCATTTGGGGCAGGATTGTGGAAGATCGCGACCAAGTTTTAATTACTTGTTTTTGGCCGGCGGCGTTGAGTTTTTCGATTTTTGTCATCAGAGCATCTGCGACAAAAGGCCCTTTTTTTAGCGATCGAGACATGATTTTTTTAGTAATTCAGGAGTCATTAGTCAGAATTAAGCAGTCATTGGTCATCAGTCCTCAGTCATTAGTTAGCAGTTAATAACTAAGCACTGAAGACTGCTGACTGATGACTAGCTTTGTCTGCCGCCCTTGCCGCGCTTGGAAGCTTTGCGGCGGCGCCGGACGATTAAAGCGTCGCTGCGCTTGTTTTTGCGTCGAGTTTTTGCACCCAATGCTGGTTTACCCCAAGGAGTGACAGGCCCCGGACGTCCGATGGGAGCTCTGCCTTCGCCACCGCCGTGCGGGTGGTCTACCGGGTTCATGACACTACCGCGAACGGTTGGTCTGCGACCTTTCCAGCGGGTGCGGCCGGCTTTACCCAGGCTGATGTTTCTGGCGTCGGTGTTGCCGACTTGACCGATGGTGGCGTAGCAGTCGGCGCGGACTTTGCGCTGTTCGCCGGATGGCAGTTTGAGGGTGACGTAGCTACCTTCTTTTGCCATTAGCTGAGCGCTGGAGCCGGCGGAGCGAACGATTTGTCCGCCTTTTCCGGGTACTAGCTCGACGTTGTGGATGCTCGTACCGAGGGGAATGTTCTTCAGGGGGAGGGCGTTACCGATTTCGATCGGCGCGTCTGGGCCTGAGACAATTACTGTACCGACGTTTAAGTTGAGCGGGTGCAGGATGTACCGTTTTTCGCCGTCTTTGTAGAACAGGAGGGCGATGCGGGCGTTGCGATTGGGGTCGTATTCGATCGCCTTGACGGTAGCGGGAATGCTGTGTTTGTCGCGGCGGAAGTCGATGTCTCTATACAGCCGTTTGTGACCGCCTCCCCGGTGGCGACAGGTGATGACGCCTCGGTTGTTGCGGCCTTGTTTGGTGTGCTTATTGCTGGTTAGAGACTTTTCTGGCTCTGATCTGGTAATTTCAGCAAAGTCCGAGACGGTTTGTTCTCGGGTGCTGGAGGTATAAGGTCGGTAAGAACGGATGCCCATAATCGATCTATTTTAGATTTTGGATTTTGGATTTTGGATTTGACGTTTATCGATTTTAGATTTTAGGTTGAAGATTGGCGATGTTTGGTTAACTTACGAGTTTTCTGGTTCTAGAATTTCCACCAGTTAACCGCAATTTAAAATCTAAAATCTAAAATCTAAAATCCAAAATCGTCTAGACTTCTGGGAATAGGAGTTTGCGGATCGAGTCTCCGTCGGTCAGAGTTACGGTTGCTCGCTTGTAACAAGGTTTAAAGCCGACGAATTTGCCAACTCGACGCTTTTTACGCGGCGGGTTTTGGGTGTTGACGCCGATGACTTTGACCTTAAATAGTTCTTCGATTGCAGCTTTGATTTGAGGCTTCGTCGCTTTGGGGGCTACGTCAAATGTGAATTGATTTAATTCCATCATTCGGGTAGCTTTCTCGGTGAGAATCGGACGCTGGATCAAATCTGCGTAGTCGCGGGGGTCGATTTTACTCACCGTAAATCTCCTGAATTTTAGCTATGGCTGTAGATGTGACGATAATTTTGTCAGCCGCGAGAACGTCGTAAACATTCAGGGAGGTTGCCAAGATGACGTTTACTAATTCGATGTTGCGTCCTGATAAGTAGACGTTTGGTTGCGGTTCTGGCAAGATTAACAGAACTTTTGTATCGGGTTCGATGCCCCAGCGGGCGATCGCACTCAGCAATTCTTTGCTTTTCGGTCTCGGAAATTGCTCTGCAAATTCTTCAACCACAATGATGTCTTCGGTGCGACTTTGGAATGCTGTCCGCAAAGCGAGACGGCGTTCCTTTTTGTTCATTTTGACTTCAAAGTCTCTCGGTTTTGGCCCGAAGATGACACCGCCGCCCCGCCACAGCGGAGAACGGATAGAACCTGCTCTGGCTCGACCCGTGCCTTTTTGACGCCAAGGTTTGCGGCCACCGCCTCTGACTTCCGATCGAGTTTTGGTGCAAGCATTTCCTTGACGAGCGTTATTCAGTTGCCGCGTCAATGCTCTGTGAACGATGTGAGACGCATTTTCTTCTTTGGCTACGCGCAGTTCTAAAGTTGTTTCTCCAACTTCTTCACCTTGCCAATTTCGCACTACACAGTTAACCATATCTTTTGTCCTTTGTCTTTTGTTAGTTGTCTGTTGTTAGTTGTCTGTTGTCTGTTGTCTGTCGTCTGTTGTCTGTTCTCAGGTCTTAGTTTTCAGCTCTTAGTTTTCAGCTTTTAGTTCTTAGTTATTGCTTGCTACTAACGGCCAACCACTATCTACTGACTGCTGACTACTGACTACTTACTACTGACTAACGTCCTACTTTTTTCTCAGGCACAACATTGACTAAGGCGCCAGCTTTGCCGGGAACTGCTCCCTTAATTAGCAGCAAATTATGCTCTGTATCCACCCGGACAATTGTTAGTTTGCGGACGGTGACTTGAACGTTGCCCATACGTCCTGCCATTCTTTTCCCAGGATAAACGCGACCGGGAGTAGTTCCAGGTCCGATCGATCCAGGCTCGCGGTGGTTCTTGGAACCGTGAGACATTGGGCCTCGTTTAAAGTTGTGGCGCTTTTGAAAACCTGCAAAACCTTTACCGATGCTGGTACCGATGACATCTACTATTTGTCCCGGTGTAAAAGTATCTGCTTTTAGTTGTTGACCTAATTCAAAGGAACTGGTGTCTTCCAATCGGTATTCCTGCAAGTGGCGCAATGGATTCGCCCCCGACTTGGCAAGGTGTCCTAGTTCTGGCTTGTTGAGAGCCTTTGGTTTGACTTCGTTGTATCCAACTTGAACGGCACCGTAGCCGTCAGTTTGTTTTGTTTTGATTTGAGTTACTGTACAAGGCCCTGCTTGTATGACGGTGACGGGGATGGCTCTCCCTTCGGCGTCAAACACTTGAGTCATGCCTAGTTTAGTGCCAAGAATGCCTACAGACACGGATTTTCTTCCTTTTATTTACGCAAGAGGTTTCGGATTGCGAAATTTACGTCAATCCGCTTGCTCTTGTGCAGAAACATTTATTTCAATGTTCCTGCAATTAACTGTTATCAACCAACAGCCTTCCTCGGTGTTTAAAATTTGAGTTTTAAATTTGGGAGCGAGCTTGTGGAAGTCTTGCAAGGGTTGAGATTCGCGGCTTTTTACCGGCTAGATCTCCGAGTTTTGTCTCGGTCTTGCTTGTTTGTGCCAGGACTTGAGCAGCAAACCACTCAGTATCCTTTACGGCGACAATTCACAATAGTACATGAAGTGTTTGCCGTTTGTCAAGGCCGGGATGAGAATTTTTAGGCTCAACTTTAAGATTTATAATATTTCCAGCTCGCAAGCAGCGATCGACCAAATTTTGATACAGCAGGAAACACAAATTTATGGGACTGATTACGACGGGATCTGATCTGATTCGGGATTTGGAAAAGTCGGGGTCGCTGGCCCTGTACGTTCCTTTAGAGGGCGGATTTGAGGGGCGCTACCTCCGCAGGCTGAGGGCTGCGGGCTACGGTGCGTACACGATTTCGGCGCGGGGTTTGGGTGATTTGGCGATGTATTTAACGGGGGTTCACGGCGTGCGACCGCCACATTTGGGCAAGAAAACTACTGGCAACGAAGCGGCTGTGGGTTATACATACTACGTGCCACCGATGTTGAAAACTCAATTAGACAATTTGCCACCTAAAGCAAAAGGACTGGTGCTGTGGATTATTGAAGGGCAGATTTTGTCGAGTCAGGAGATTGAGTATTTGACTGTTTTGCCGACGTTAGAACCGCGAGTTAAAATAGCAGTGGAGATGGGGGGCGATCGAGCTTTTAGCTGGAAGCCACTTAAAGATGCTTTAGTTGCAGCTTAAATTCCGGTATTTGCGATCGCAAATCAACTAAAAAACGCAGCGAGCAACTAAAGCTCAACAGCTTCTGCTCGCTGGTTTTGATATTTTTGGAACTTAATTAACAGGAAAAATCTTATGCTTCAGAACCGCGATTATACCATCATTATTGACAAAAGCGGCAGTATGTACACAAAAGACCAAATGGGCGGTAAAACTCGGTGGGCGCTCATGCAAGAATCGACGATCGCATTAGCGAATAAATGCGAAGAACTTGATCCTGATGGCATAACAGTTTATGTGTTTTCCGGTCGCTTCAAGCGCTACGACAACGTAACATCAGCTAAAGTCGTGCAAATTTTCCAAGAAAATGAACCTTCGGGGACTACCAATTTAGCTGCTGTTCTGCAAGACGCTCTGAACAATTTTTTTCAGCGCAAAGCATCCGGTAAGACCAAGCAAAATGGGGAAACAATATTAGTGGTGACGGACGGGGAACCGGACGATCGCAAAGAAGTGATGAAAACGATTATAGAGGCTTCTCGGAAGCTCGATCGAGATGAAGAGTTGGCGATTTCTTTCATTCAAGTAGGAAATGCGCCGGAAGCTACTAAGTTTCTCAAGATATTGGATGACGAACTGCAAAGCGCCGGGGCTAAATTCGATATCGTTGATACTGTCACGATGGATGATATTGAAGGAATGACCCTGACAGAGGTATTGCTGAATGCAATAACTGATTGAGGAGGCGGGCGAAGTTCACGCGATTATATTTGGGCCAGTTAGCCCAGCAGCATTTTTTAGGGGGTTTAAGTTATGGAATCGATCGAGCGCCTGTTAGGTGAACTTAAGGCAGAGTATCAAGCATCTCAAAAAAATGCTGAGTTGAAAAGTCAGACACCAGTGCAAGCACAAGCGCCTGTACCACAAGCAGCAGTGCCGTCAAATCAAACATTTAAAACATCAGATATAAATTTGTATGCTAGTCCTTTGGATAAGGATTTAGCTCAAATTAAGGCTGAGTACGAAGCGCAAAATCAAGCTCATGCAGTCGCTTCACAGCAACCGCTTAAGCCTGAGCACGAAGCGCAAAATCAAGCTCAGGAAGTAGCTTCACTGGAACCGCGGCCCGCAGAAAAAGTCGCGGGGCCGCAGTTGGACGTACAAACGCACAGACAGAAAGTTAGGCAAGCTCAGGTTTGGCTGAAAAAGTTGGATAAAAATTCCGATGAGGGATATTGGTTCGATCAGTTTGCTTTTAAGTATTCTTCGAGGATAGATGCGGCGATCGACTATTTGCAAGCGGTGAATGAGTTTGATTGATTGAACTACACGGTATTCACAATTAGTCAGGACGTTTTTTGGTTAATTGCCATCTCTATTTGTTGTAAGGGTATGGCAGTGCTGTGTCTTTGCAAGACGTACAATAAATATCCTTTGTATCACGCGGTATTTAGGAAATAACTGTGCCGTATCCCTAGAAATTGCCAGCACATAAATATCATTTATAGGGACACAGCACAGTTATTTCCTGTGGCTGCGACAACCACGGGGAGGATTGAGCCTATACTAAATTTTTGGCCACAGATGTAGGATGCAATAAAAACAAAGCTGCCTTTTTTGCTGTATCTTCAGATAGCTGAATTTGTTTTAACTCAACAATACCTTCACTGATAAAAGTATCTCTCAAAGCAGCTTTTTCTCCGCTGTTAAAACTCGTTTCGTAAAACACTTCTCTAATTCCAGCGGCAATGACTAATTTCAAACAATAGATGCAGGGTTCTAAAGTGACGTAAATACTAGCCCCAGCAGTAGATATACCGTGTTTAGCAGCTTTAGCGATCGCATTTGCTTCCGCGTGAACCGCCCTTGATGGCAAAGTTTTGCTGGCGTCGCAACTACTCAAACCAGGATAGCAGAAGCCTTGAGCAGTACAGTGTGCCGAACCTGACGGCGAACCGTTGTAACCCGTTGCTAAAACTTGCCTGTTTTTAGCTATCACCGCGCCTACAGGAAAAGCCAAACAAGTCGATCGAGTAGCGGCCAATTTTGCTAACATTAAGAAGTATTCGTCCCAAGTCGGTCTTTCTTCTTCTAGATTCATTTTCTATCCTGAATGTATTGGTTGCTGGTTTTCAGACACTCGGCCGCCTTTTGCAATTCTATTCCCAAATAACCAATATGCTCGGGTTGGATGGCAGGGGAAGCCGCACAAATTTCTCGCACTAACTTGAGAGGGTTTTTTCCAGAATAACAGGTGACAACTTCGCCGCTGCCCGGGGTGGTTTGCGTGACTACTATCTGATTGTCGGCTACTTCAACTAAAAAATTGCCCGCTGCATCGAAAAAGTCTCGATCTTCGCAGATTTTAGCATATTGGGTTTGAATTAGTCGATCGGCATTTTCAAAGGTATCGTCATACAAGTGAGCCGATTGACTCAACGTTACCAACGGGCCCATTGTCAAATTATAATCGGAACGCCTCGCAATTTCATCGCGAATGTGCTGCTGCAAAGCCCGCAAACCCATTGCATTAGCCGGCCAAGCCGCAAACATATCGTTACTGCGGAGAGTTGCAGTTAGCGATATTTCATCATCTACAACTCGCACCCAAATGTGATTTAAACAAGGACTGCCGCTGTGCTGGTGGTCTGATGAACCGTCAGGCCTTCTGTTAATATTTCCGCCGGCATCCCATAAACTAATTACAGCACTTGCCGCGTCAATTTCCTTAATTAGTTTGGCAATAACTTCTTCAATTTGATCGCGTCCAAACCACGACCGCATCCGCTGTGCGTAGGTATATTTAATGCCTTCGCTATATGGGGCATCTTCGAGCATTTGCGGTTTGTACTGTTCGAGGAAATCGCGGTCGATTGGTAAGTAATTCGGTTCTGGAAAATAGAACTCCGCAGGTTCATCTGTAATCACTGCCATCAAGTCGATTAATTCTTGCCACTGTCCGTCGTAACCAGTCGGCCGCAGGGTGCCGGTGGTCTTAATTCGGTGGATGATTTTTACCCAAGTTTCGGCTATAGTTTTGCCTTCGATTCTATGTCCGTATTTCTGACCGGGGAGTACAGTCGGGACGATTTCGACTAACGGAAAAGTTACGGTTTCTCCCCAAGGTTCAACCACTGCTTTTTCGGAAAAAGACTTGACAAGAGTCACTGTTTCTGCTATATTTTTGGCTTCTTTCCATTCTATTGAATGACGCAATAGTTCTAAGGCTTCTGCTGCTATTTCAATATCAATGTAGCCAAATATTGAAGATTTAATTAGCCAACAATCTCTACCAGTATCGCTTTTGCCGGCTTCAAAGCCGTTGCGAAAAAAGTCTAGCAAGCAAGTTGCGGCACCGGAGTTGCGGTCTTCTTTGGTAGCGTTGAGAATTACTAAAAAGCGGACGTGGGGATTGCACAGCAAGTTTCTAATTAAGAAGTTGATGCCGCGAGTAGGAGAGT
The DNA here is from genome assembly GCF_036702355.1 of Microcoleus sp. D3_18_C4. Classification (NCBI taxonomy): domain Bacteria; kingdom Bacillati; phylum Cyanobacteriota; class Cyanophyceae; order Oscillatoriales; family Microcoleaceae; genus Microcoleus; species Microcoleus sp. D3_18_C4. The sequence goes on along the minus strand of NZ_JAUBTF010000005.1, from coordinate 150,371 downwards.
ATAGTTGTCCGATGACAGCAAATTCATTGGGTTGTAATTTTTTGCCGTTAGCGCAGCCCTTGGAAAGGATCGCACTTTTTACTGTCCAGCCGCTGACAATGGCTGTTTGCCCCGTTCCGCAAATTAATTGATTTGGTTTGTATAGGGGTTTGTACTCAAATTTATTGACGAGATTTTTGGCTGTCATGGCTTACCGTTTTTTGCACCGCGTACTACTATATCAATACTGCAGAATCTTTGATAATTTTGTTTGAACAAATTCCTCAAGCCAACAATTCACTCACAGCTACGCTAAAACCTGCAAGCACACTTTGAGTGTTAACAACTTCATCGGCATTAAACAACCGCCAGCGTTGCCCTGCATTGACAAATATTAATCTAGCTTCAGGAAACAGCAACCAAACTTCTAAACATCCCGATTCCAAATATTCCTGAGCTTTGGCAAATAACTCTTCGCCACTATCTTCGGGAGAAGCAACTTCCGCTATCAAGGGAAAACTTTGGGAAAAGGCTGTAAAATTGCCTGATTGTGGCAGCAGTTCAGGAGTAATGTAAGCAACATCGGGACGGCGGCCCTGTTTGCTAGTGCGGCAAAGGACTTCTGTAAGAACTTCTCCTCCCTGTCCGCTGGAATGTTTGTAATTTCTCCAGGATGTAGATAATTTAGCTTGAGCGAGACCGTGCTTGAATGTCCTTCCTGTTTTCTCAACTAAGTTGCCGTCAACCCATTCCATTCTATCAGGAGGCTTGACTAAAAACTTTTCGAGAGATATGACTTTTTTATGCTCAGATTGTGCCAGAATTTCTGCTACATTTTCTAATTTTTGCGGTAGTTCTGGCTCTGAGTTTTGGTCGCCACTGTTTGGTATAATTATAGTAGCTGTCATGCTATAAACATCTCTTTAACGATTAGAATTGTACAATCGATCGCTCTCGATCGCATCTTTATGATCTTATGGAATTTGGTAGATTTTGTCTTTTCCACTTAGCCCGACAATTTATATATCATAGCAATTGACAAAGGTGACTTTCATGATTCTCTCAAACCGTTTTTCTGAAGCCCTCACCTATGCTGCCGAATTGCACGCTACCCAAGTTCGCAAAGGTTCTGGCGTTCCCTACATTGCCCATTTGTTGGGCACTGCTAGTATAGCTTTAGAATATGGGGCAAATGAAGATGAGGCGATCGCAGCTTTGCTTCACGATGCGATCGAAGATCAAGGTGGCGTCACCACCCGCGAAGCCATCCGCCGCCGCTTTGGTGATAGCGTCACAGCGATTGTAGATGGCTGTACCGACAGTGACGAGACGCCGAAACCGCCTTGGCGACAGCGAAAACAAGCTTATATCGATCGCATTTCTACAGCTTCTGGCTCTGTGAGATTAGTCTCGGCTGCTGATAAACTTTATAATGTTCGATCGATCCTGAAAGATTCCCGTCAATTAGGAGATACTGTTTGGGAACGCTTCAAAGGTGGCAAAGATGGTTCTCTCTGGTATTATCGTTCTTTAGTAGAAGCATTCCGCCAAACAGAGTTAACGCCTATAGTTGAAGAATTAGACCGCACAGTTTTAGAATTGGAACAGTTTTCTGAAGGCTGACGGCTGAAGGTAAAAAGCACTAATTATCAATTACCAATTACAATTAAAAAATGGCAAATGTTCGCTTAGAAAATATTACCCGACGCTACCAAAACGTCACCGCGATCGAAAACATCAGCTTCAAAATCCCGGACGGGGAATTTTGGGTATTAGTCGGGCCCTCCGGCTGCGGCAAATCCACAATTATGCGGACAATTGCAGGTTTAGAAACCGCAAGTTCCGGCAATCTTTACATCGGAGATAATTTAGTTAACAACATTCCTGCTAGACAGCGGGATGTAGCAATGGTGTTTCAAAATTACGCGCTTTATCCGCACATGACTGTCGGCGAAAATCTGGCTTTTGGATTGCGGATGCGGAATGTTGACCCGACTAAAATTCAAGAACGAGTCGAAACAGTAGCCCGATCGCTCTCGATCGACCACCTCCTCAAGCGCAAGCCCAAACAGTTATCAGGCGGACAGCAGCAGCGGGTAGCACTAGGAAGGGCGATCGCCCGCGAACCGAAAGTATTCCTTTTAGATGAACCGCTTTCTAACCTCGATGCTCAACTGCGAGACGACACTAGAGCAGAACTAAAACAACTGCATCAACGGCTAGGAATTACCACCGTTTACGTCACCCACGACCAAGTGGAAGCGATGACTTTAGCTGATAAGATTGTAGTCTTAAATGGGGGGAAAATTCAACAAATTGGAGACCCGCAAAGCATTTACGCCAAACCAGCTAACCGCATGGTTGCCACATTTTTAGGCAATCCCGCGATGAACATTTTTCCTGCAATTTATACTAACGAATCCTTTCAAGTGGGAAATCAATATTTACCCTGTCCGCCCTCGATTCAGAAAAAATTGCAGGCGAGAGAAGGACAAGGATTTGATTTGGGCATCCGTCCAGAAAATATAGAAATCTTTACGCCACAAACAGTAGAAGATGATGATTTGAAAACCGATGTTTGGGCACTAGAAAAAGTCCCCCTCGATCTAGAGGTAAAAGTAGTGGAACCTCTGGGGCGAGAAACTTTAATTCGGGCGAGTTTGCCGTTGTTGAGTGCTGAAACTACTGTACAGTTACAAATACCTGCGAGTGTTCGCTTGCGATCGGGCGATCGACTGACGGTACAGCTTGACTTCGATCGACTATTTATATTTGACCCTTCCACCGGGGAAGCGTTGTATCCTTAACTGGATTGAACAGGACTTACGCACGGGTAATCAGCCACCGGGGTTTTTTAGTCGCAGGGCCTAAGTCCTGTTCAATCTAAAATCTAACATCTAAAATAGACTGATCCTTCCTGTGGGAAAGTCTCGATTCGTAGTTACAAAAGTTTACACTTGACATTTATTAATTTACGCAGTAATGATACGATTAGTATTGGCACAACGGTAAAACGTCCCCCCAAAAGCTGATATTTCCTGAATCGGGGCGATCGCTACCCAGAAGGCAAGCATCTTTTCCCTAAGAAGCGGCTTGACGCCCCGACTGGGGAGCAATTAGCGAAGCAAAAACTCAGAAAAACGTTCTAGCGGCATTTTTAGATGAATCCCGACAACCTGCCTCAAATGCTGCAAACAGGATTTCACCTAACTTTAGGTGCAACTTCCTTTTTAATTGAGACATTGCAAGATCCTCTGAAGCGAGAAGAAAATCTTGACAAACTGAAGTCTGATTTGGGGTTACTCGCCGATGAGCTGCTGGAAAAAGGAGAAATGACTGAGCGAGAAGCCCGGAATTTTGTAGATACTATTTTCTCTCAACCGGGCGATCGGGAGAATGCAGACAGTGAATCTGTCTCGCCCAAGCAATCAGATGCAGCGACTGATGCTCCTCCCGAGTCGGTTGTACAGCCTAACGTAAAGCTAGAGATTCAAGAATTAACTGCACACATGGCAGCGCTGAGGGCCGAGTTGGAAAATTTGCGCGCCGAAAATTCCCAGTATTAAAGAATCAAGAGTCTTTAACACAGCCGGAGTTTACTTGCCAACTTAATTTAAGAGAACCAAAATTTAGTCATTGTCCCATTTTTCAGAACCTATCAGGTCGGCAATGCGATCGCGCAGCAAGAAGTCGCATTTTTCTAATTCGCACTCTACACAGGCCCATTCCCGAGGCGGAATGAATTGGCAAAGCGTGTATATAGGCTGTTGGCGGCTCAGTACGCCCTCGTGGACGAGGTGACGCGCTTCATCTTGGATCACATCTAAAGAGTATTGGATTTGGGGAATAGTGGAGTGAATCATAATGCGCCCTCAATGTTTTACTAAAAAATTTTATGGCCCTGGTAATAATATAGTCCAAACTTACGAATATGGAAGTTAAATTTTGTCCGTATCCAGCTATACAATTCACTGCCGTAAATAAAAATAAATTATACGAATTATCAATAAGTGATGAGATCTGTCTTAGGATGTGGAGAAGCAGCACATTTTCCCCACAAGCAGGCGGAGCTGCTGGAAAGCTGTATTCAGAACTTAGGAACCGCCGTCCAATTCCCGGTTTCTGGATGCTTTGCCACCAAAGGCAACATTTCCGGCGAGAAACCGGGTTGATGAATTTAACTCCTAACGCAGCAAGCAGCAATGGAAAGATTCAGCAGTCGGGCAACTCAAGCATTACCAGTTCCGTCAATGCCGAATAGCACTTCTAGAACGAGAGATTGCGCTGCCGGCATCTGCCCAAAACAAAATACATAAGGAATACTCGGAGGCAAGTGTGGCAAAAATTGCTCTAAAACGTAGGGACTGCCGTAAATTAACACAGCTTGCAGTTCTTCCGTTTTTAATAATTTCTTAAACCAATCTTGAGCTGCTTGGGTCAAACCAGCACTGCCTCGGAAGCAATTGCCACGAATGAAAATTTGCAGCAGTGTCGGAGAAAAATGCTCTGCACCTGTATTATCAGCGATCGCCCCTGTGCGATCGTCAATCAGTTGCAATTCGTAACCAAACTGTTCAGGAAGGGCGATCGCCGGAGTGTGGTTGCCCAAAAACTCGCACCCCAAAACATCATCTACAACAATCAAATTCCGCAAAAACTTGTTTTCTGGGGGTTTTGCAACCTGCAAAGGTAGATTGCCACCAAATTTCAAAGAATCTCGCAAAATATCGGCAGCAGTTGCCCTGGCATCAGGAGTTGCCAGCAAACTTAAGTCGATCGACTTGATCGATGTTGAATCTACTGCTTTTTCCTTTTCCTTTACTAACAAACCGACTTTAGCTTTAGCCGACCAAATCCGCTTGACAGATTCCTTAATTTGTGAAATTGGAATCCTCCCTTGAGTGACCGCTTCGCAGACAGCGAGAATCGCCCCTTCCGGGTCAAGCGGCATCAGCAAAACATCAGCACCAGCCTCAGCAGCCCAAACAGCAGCTTCATTAGCGCCGTACTTATTGGCGATCGCGCCCATCACCAAAGCATCCGTCACAATCAAACCTTCAAATCCCAACTCTTCTCGCAGCTTCCCAATCAAAATTTTGCGAGAAAGAGTAGCAGGAAACTCGGCATCCCAAGCTGGAATCAGCAAGTGAGCACTCATCACAGCATCGACCCCAGCAGCCATCCCCTCAACAAAAGGAGGCAACTCAACCTCAGCCAATCTCGCTGGCGAATGCGGCAAAACCGGCAATTCCAAGTGAGAATCAACCGCCGTGTCTCCGTGACCGGGAAAATGCTTAGCTGTGGTCAAAACCGGGTGTTGGCCTGCGCCGCGAATAAAAGCAGCGGCTAATTTCCCGACAATTTCCGGTGTCTCGCCAAAAGCGCGGACGTTAATCACGGGATTGTCGGGATTGTTGTTAACATCAACCACTGGTGCGAGAATCCAATTTAGACCGATCGCCCTAGCTTCGATCGCAGTGACAGCGCCCATTTGTTCAGCATATCGATCGGCTTTACCTGCATCGTGCCGCGCAATTTCAGCAATTGCCATCGGCGGCCCGAACCAAGTCGCCCCCGCGAACCGCTGGCCGACACCTTCTTCAATATCAGCAGCCAGCAGTAGCGGAAACTTAGCCCAAGACTGCAATTGGTGCGATCGAACTGCCAACTCCGCAGCACTTCCCCCGACCAAAATCACCCCGCCGACGCCCAACTTTTCCAGATAATAGCGGAGTTTGCTAGCAGTTGGTTCCCATTCGGGATAGCGAATTTGGTGGTCGAACAAGCAGCCAGAAGCGCGCACCACGAACATCTGGGCCACCAGTTCGGGTAAGGAAAGATTGTCAATCATGGGAAATTAGGAATTGTTTGTTGACTGTTGACTGTTGACTGTTGACTTTGGGCTGTTGACTACCTTCAGACCTAATCCTCGTCTGCTTCTAAATCATCATCATCATTTTCATTGCCATCGGCCAATTCTTCGTCATCAAACATACCCGGTTTGCGATCGGCAGAAAGCTGATTCAGCAGTATCAACATTTTATCGCCCCGTTCCAAAGAACGGTCTTCCAGAAAAATCACCTCCGGCGTCCGGCGCAGTTGCAATCGTTGGCCCAACTGGTTGCGGACGTAGCTAGTAGCAGATTTCAAACCTTCCATAGTTTCAGCCTTCGCCTCATCAGTACCGTAGATGCTGACAAAAATTTTTGTATGCTGAAGGTCTCCAGAAACAATTACGTCGGTAACGCTAACCATACCGGCACCTACCCGATCGTCCTTAATGCCGTTCAGCAACATCAGGCTGACTTCCCGCTTAATCATTGAAGCTACGCGCTCAATGCGACGACTTGTAGCCATAACAACTATCCCCTACTTTTAGATCGGCCGTTTTCATCCCAATAGACAATTGTAGCGCGATCGGTCAGGCGTGTTACGGGCGATCGTCCGAGTTAGGGGTGAGATACAGCTTAGAGGAAAAAAATGTTTGATTGCCATAGGTGAATATATAGCTAATATAGAGAGGTAGAGTGAGATACAGCTTAGAGGAAAAAAAATGTTTGATGGGATTGTCAAAACCGTAGCCGATGCTTCAGGGGTAACTAACCAGCTAACGATAGCTGAATGGGCCAGATTGAACAGGACTAACCCTTTCGATATGGGAGCCAAAAACTACCAGCGATGTCTTCATGACTTAGGGTTAGGGGGAAAATATCATGAACTTGAATATAACGAAGATGGCAGCCTAAAATATCACTAATTTTGCCGTAATTCCCTTGATAATGCTTCAAAATTACCCATTTTATTATCCATCCCTAATCAATCAATCAATCAATCAATTAAACAGAAACATTTCTTGTCAAAATTCCTTTATCGCTGTGTTTTTTTAGGAAATAAAACTCATGGAAAAAGAATTTACAATCGGTCAAAAAGTCCGAGTTGTGGCGATGCCGCCTTACGTCAAAACTGCCGAACCGATGCCGATGCTGCGGCCAGCGAATTTAATTGCGATCGGCGCTGAAGGCGTTGTGATCGATCGGCGTCCCGGCAATTATTGGGGAATTCGCTTTGAAAAAGGTGCTTTTCTGTTAGACAGTCAGTACATTGAAGTAGCGGAAACAATTGTAGAAGGTAATGGGTAATGGAAAAAGGGGGAATGGGGAATTGAGATCACCACTTAACATCTCCCTTTTCCTTGTTCCCTCAACATCTCTCCCTTAAATCGGTTAAATCCTCTTGCTTGATCGTTGCCGAACTTCCTTATTCAACAAGCCAGCTTAGCCTCAAAAGCCAAAGAATTAACAGGAAACTCCCCCAAAACTTCCTCGAAAATAGGAGATGTGAAGTTACAAGGTTGAGGCTTGCCCAAATGATAACCTTGAGCGTAATCTACCCCAAGTTCATTTAGTTTATCCATAATTGTTTGATTTTCAACATACTCGGCAATAGTTTTAATTCCCATGACGTGAGCGATTTTGGTAATAGCTTCCACCATTGCGATATCAATAGGATTATCGACAATATTCTTAATAAAATTGCCGTCTATTTTGAGATAATCAACCGGCAAGCTTTTCAGGTAAGCAAAGGAAGACATCCCGCTGCCGAAGTCGTCCAAGGCAAACTGGCAGCCTAGTTCCTTGAGTTGCCAAATCAAGCTGGCTGCCTTGCTGAGATTACCGATCGCCACGGTTTCGGTAATTTCAAAACAAATTATTTGCGGCGGTATTTGATGGATGGAAAACTGTTCCTGAATAAACTCGATAAACTTTTCTTCGTTGAGGCTGTCCCCAGAAAGGTTGATTGAATAAATGCTGGGATATTTGCCAAATAAGGATTGCGGATTAGACAAAAGAGAGCAAGCAGGGAAGGTAACTATTTTATCGCTGCCTACTCCAGGGTCTTGGACGAATAAATTGGCCGTGAAAATTTTAGATAAATTGCTAAATAACGTGCTAATTACCCAGCGGTCGATCGCGTGCATCAAGTTGTAGCGTTCTGCAGCCGGAATAAACGCCATCGGCGACACCAACTCACCCGTTTCCAACTGGAGGCGCAGGAGGATTTCGCAGTGGGTTCCGGTGGTTGGAGAATTGAGCAAAGGTACGATCGGCTGAGAGTACAAGCAAAAGCGATTCTCTTCTAAAGCTTGATGAATTTGCACCACCCACTCGGTTTCGCCGTGCTGTTTGATTAATTCTTGATCGCCGGCTTGATAAACCTGTACCCGGTTGCGACCTTTATTTTTAGCAGCGTAGCAGGCCATATCGGCGGCGCTCAAAATCGCAGATGTCGATGCTGTTTTGGGATTGATTGCTACCAAACCGATACTGACGCCGATCGAAAAAGTTTTGTCCTGCCACGCAAAGCGGAAGCCCTGAATGCTTCGCAGCAGCGTTTCAGCAACATTCAATCCTCGTTCGACGGGACGATGATACAGGAGTACGGCAAATTCATCGCCACCCAGACGCGCCAAAATATCGGTTTTGCCGATATGACTTTTAAATAGCTGGCTGACTTGGCGCAGCAGTTCGTCCCCTGCAGCATGACCGCAGGTGTCGTTAACTATTTTGAAGCGATCGAGATCCAGGTAAAGCATTACGTGTTCTTGCCCGTAACCTTGAGCGCCGTGTAGGGCGTGCTCTAGCTGGTACTCAAATTCCCGGCGGTTGACTAATTGCGTCAGGGGGTCATGAGTTGCCTGCCAGGTGAGTTGTCGCGCTTGAGTTCGCACTTGGGTGACATCTCGGAACACAACAACGGCCCCGACAATTTCGCCGCTGCTAGCGTGGATGGGGGCGACGCAGTGGTCGATCGCAAATTCGGTGTTGTTGTGGGCAATCAGCAAATTGTTGCGCCCTTGGTCAACAATCCGACCTTCGCACAAAGCGATTTCGGCGATATTTTCGATCGGCAGCCTGGTTGTTTCGTCAACTATTCTCAGCACGCTGGCGAGGGGCAAACCTTTAGCTGCCGAGGTAGACCAACCCGTGAGTGTTTCGGCAACTGGATTCAGGGTGGAAATACAGCCGTCGGCGTCAGTAGTGATGACGGCATCGCCGATCGATTGTAGTGTTACCTGAGCGAGTTCTTTTTCTTCAAAAAATGCTTGTTCCATGCGCTTGCGATCGGTAATATCTCGCTGCACCGACACCCAGTGGGTAACGTTCCCGGAGGTGTCGGCAATGGGTACGCTGTTGAGTTCCACCCAATAAGTTGAACCGTCTTTGCGGTAGTTAATCAATTCTAGGCGTAGGGGTTCTCGGCGAGAGAAAGCACGGCGAATTTTAGCGACTTGGGTGGGGTCGCTTTCTGGGCCACGCAAGCAACTGGGGGTTTGTCCGATGATTTCTTCGGGTAGGTAGCCCGTCATTTGGGTAAAAGCTTCGTTGACATAGATGATGGTGGGGTCGGAGATATCGCTGTCTCCCGCATCCATAATCACGATTGCGTCGTTAGCGTTCACTACAGCAGATTCTAAAAGGTGGAGTCTGGCCTCGGCCCTAACGCGGGTAGCAATTTCGCTTTCTAGTCTGGCGTTAGTCAAGCTGAGGGATGCAATCGCTTTTTCCAATTCCCTAGTTCTTTCTGCCACTGAATCGTGCAGAACATCGATCGCCCCGGACATTTCCATCGGGTCAAGTACGCGCAGTATGTTGGTTTGAGTAACTATTCCCTGGAGTTCTCCCTGTTCCCCCGTTACTACCAACCTGCGGACTAAACGCTGGTGCATTTCCTGATGAGCTACCCACAGCGAGTCTTCTTGCTTGAGGCTAAATAAAGGGGTACTCATCACAGTTTGGGCGATCGTTTGCGACAAATCTATATCTAAAGCTTGAAATTCCACAATATCCCGTTCTGTGACTATACCTACTGGAATGGGGAACGGTAAATTCATCGATAATTCTGTTGATTCAGTAATTACTACGCAGCTAACGCGGTGCTGCGCCATCAACTCAGCTAAACTCCTAACTGACGCGGAGCGAGGTGCTTGAATGACTTGTGCGGTCATTACTTCTTTCACGCGACGCATTTTTAAGATATTTGCCGGTTTGAGCATGGCTTGGCGAATGCTTTCCGGGGTAATTACTCCTAAGAGTTGACCTTCACTATCCAATATTGGGAGATGCTTAATTCTTCGTTGCCCCAGCAGAATTAGGGCGCTGAAAATGTCTTGAGTCTCGGATTTTGTCAGAGTTGCTGCAGGCTGCCTCATCACTTCTGCGATGGTGACACCTTTTAAGTTTTTGCCCGAGGCAATCAAATCGACAAGATCCCTTTCTGTGAAGATTCCTTGCAATTGAGAATCTGGAGCAGAGTGCGAAGATAATTTTAAGAGTGATTTTTCCACGACAAAGACGCAGACACCTGTCGCGTCTCTGAATGCACTCTTAGTGGGGAGATTTGCGATTTCTGTTAGTTGCTGATAGATATCGGTTGGTGGAATGGCTGCGTTTAGAGAGCAACTTGGGCGCCGTTGGCCCATCAGGGTAATTACGTCTGCTAGTGGGGTATCGGGCGCTACTGTCAAGGGGTAGCGGTCAATTACTTGAGCTAAGGTTGGCAGATACTTGGATGAATCGTTTTTGAGCATATTTAATTGAGTTTTGCGATCGGGTGGACTCTGCGACATTCCAAAAAAGTGCTGCTTTCCAAGCACTAGGTGGATTTTTACGGCGCTGCTGAGACCTAATTAAAAGTTATTGTTAAAAATGCAGCCGAGCTTGAACTGGGGATCAGGCCAGTGACTGCGTTTCCTCTACCTATAAAGTTAGAAGCTTATCTTTATTTTAAGTTAAATTTTCTGTCCCGTGACACATTTATTAAAAATAATGTATTTGTTGTGAACTTTTTGCGATAGAATTACAGACTAAAATCATCCATAGCATTGCGAATCATCTCCCTCTTCAGAAAGACGCATCTGTTTGCTGTATTAGCTAACCTAGAAAAGGTTACTACAAAAAGGCACTGTATTAAGTTCGGCAGTGTTAAGTTTTGCGAAATAAAGTTTTGCAAGCTGGTCGAGACCATGTATGCGTTGTTGAGGGCAATCGATATCACAGCCAATGTGTGAATTAGATCGCAACGCCGCGAAAACAACCATGGTACGATTGTAGATATCAAGACAAGAACTTGAATACAGAGTCTGTGAGGAAAAGAGATTATGAAACGCAATCTATTAGCCGCTACTTTTTTAATTGCTCCCCTAGTGTTGGCAGGCCCGGCTCGCGCTGAAAATCCCGTTCACGTCGAACAGTTATTGTCCACCGGGCAATGTTTTAAGTGCGACTTGTCGGGAGCAGATTTAACGGGAGCTCATTTAATTGGTGCTGATTTGAGAGAAGCAAATTTACGAGGAGCAAACCTATCTCAGGCCAACCTCGAAGGTGCTGACTTGACGGGTGCTAACTTGACGGGTGCTAACTTAACCAAAGTTTTTCTGACTAATGCCAGTTTAAATGACGCAAACCTCGATCGGGCAGATCTGACCGCGGCCATAATTAACACCGCTGACGTATCCGGCGCATCAATGGAAGATATGACCATCACAGATGCGAAAATCTACAATACCCAAATCGGCGTCGGCGGCAGCTACGACCAGTAAACTCATTAAAAGAATGGAAAACACCAATTTTGAGGTTAAAAACCCGGTTTCTCTGCTGAAACCGGGTTTTTAGTCTTTGTGTAGGGTACCCCGGAGCCTCACATTTTCTCTCGTATTTCCAGCGAACAATCTGACGTACCCTACCACTACCACTAAAAACCCAAATCAACCGCAATTCGGTGCGCGCAAGCAAACCCAGAAAACGCCACCGCATTTAAACCCTGTCCGGGAAACGTACTATCGCCCACACAATACAAACCAGGCATAGAAGTTCGATTAAACGGCATTCCCAGCAAACCCATTAGCTTCTGTCGCGGAATCGGCCCGTAAGTTCCGTCGTCGCGACCCAAAAAGCGGCGGTGAGAACGCGCCGTCCCAACTTCCATATAATCCAAACCCGCATCTAAACCTGGGAAAATCTTTTCTAATCTTTCAATAATTCTCCCCGCAGCCTCTTCCTTTTTCTCTTCGTATTCTGGCTGCGAAAGTCCTTCCCACTCTTCCATCCAACTCGACGTAAAAGCGTGAACGATGTGATATCCTGCGGGAGCTAAATCCGGGTCGAGTACGGTCGGAATTGACACTAAAACTGTTCCCTCCGGCGCTTCCATTTTGTCCCACTCTTCTAACAAAATGTGGTGGCAGGCACTACCCGCAGGGATTACGCTTGCTTCCACTCCCAAATGCAAACTCAAGAAACTGGGGGCTTTTTGATAGCGCTGCTGCCATTTCTTTTCGCTAGCGGGCATCTCTTCTGCTGGCAGCAATTTTTCAAAAGTATCCCAGCGCGTGGCGTTAGAAACTATCCGCTTTGCGCGGTAAACTTCGCCGGTTGCTAGCTCGACTCCGACAGCGCGGCCGTTTTCTGTTATAATTTTTTTAGCCTTAGCTTTGTATTGAATTTTCCCGCCACATTTTTCTAATCCTTCTACTAATTTTTGGGCGATTTGACCGACTCCGCCTTTGGGATAATTTATGCCACCGTAATGTCTGTCGGAAAATACCATTCCGGCATTAATCATCGGCGTCAAGTCGGCAGGTACTACAGACCAGTAGTAGCATTCCATGTCGATAAATTTCAGCAAAGTAGGGTCTTTTATGTAGCGCCGCGCAATGTCGCCAGTATTTTGAGGCAGATATTTTACTAATCCCAAACAGGCTAAAGGATTCTGAAAAAAGACTCGAACCAAATATCCGGGTTCTTCTAGGGATAGCAGTTCCATGCCGTTGAGGCAGTTGAAGACGTTCCAGCATTCGCCGTAAAATTTGTGGATTCCTTCGCGTTCGTGAGGGAACCTGTCTGTTAACTCTTGCAAGTATTTATCATAAGCTTGGGGAACTTCAAGTTCCAAGCCGCTGGGTAAGTGATAGTGAAGCTGTACGGGGTCGGGAATCGTTTCTAAGGTGACGTTGACTGCTTTCAGGGCGCGGGTGAGGAGGTTGGTGGTGCCGCGCTGTCCGAAACCAAAAATCATGGAGGCGCCGACATCGAATCTGTAGCCTTCTCGATCGAAATATCCAGCGCTACCCCCCGGAATTGTATAGCTTTCGAGCACTAAAACTTTGGCTTTCTTAGCGGCTAGCTGGGTGGCTGTCACCAGTCCACCAATGCCGGAACCGATGACAATTACATCAAACTCTTGCTGTGTAGGGCGGGAGTTGGGAGAAAATAACTGGGATTGGGTAGGAGCTGACATTCGGTTAAAAATCTTAATATTTCTATGATTTTACAGTCGATCGCTCCCGAAGCAAGAAGTTCGGCAAGAGATTTGTAGCGGATGTAACGGATGTCAGGAAGACCGAAGTTCGGCAATGCCCAATGCCCAATATCCAATCCCCAATGCCCGACGCCCAGTGCCCGATGCCCCTGCTCCGCAAAAAAATGCGGGAACAGTCTACCATTGCCGACTGCCCCCGTCTGCCGATCCTTTGAGAGGAGAACACTAAAAATCACTATAGCCTTGTTGCTAATTAATGTCAATACTATTGGAAAAATATTTCAATAAGCTGATGGAGGTCGATCGGCGAATGGGTTCTAACTCAATCTCTGGCTTGTATGCGCCCTCAAGGATGTGATAAGTTGCACAGAGCGATCGCTGGATCGATCGTTGGCGAAGCCCTCGAAGAAGATCGATCGCACCGCATAAAATCCCTCAAACCTAGCAATCTCCCCAATTTCCTAATGTCCCTGCAACTGCGCGTTTACGTTCCTCCACATCCATTAATTAAACACTGGCTGGCTGTTGCCCGCGACGCCGCCACCCCCTCGGTACTTTTTCGTTCTGCGATGACAGAATTAGGAAGGTGGCTGGCTTACGAGGCGATTCGAGAATGGCTGCCGACAGTGGAAACAACAGTGCAAACGCCTTTGGCAGAATGTCCGGCAACTTTTATCAACCCAGAAGCTCCGTTAGTTGTGGTACCGATTTTGCGGGCGGGTTTGTCACTGCTCGAAGGAATTCAGACGGTTGTACCGCTGGCTTCGGTTTACCACCTCGGCATGGCAAGAAATGAGGAGACGCTGGAACCGACTTGTTATTTGAACAAATTGCCGGCGCAGTTTAACCCGGAAACGCGGGTGATAATTAGCGAGCCGATGCTGGCGACTGGCGGGACGATTATAGCGACTATGCAGGAATTGACTGCACGGGGAATTGACCCAAACTTGATTCGGATTATCTCTGTGGTGGCTGCTCCTCCGGCTTTGAAGAGGCTGAGTGCAGAGTACCCGAGTTTGATTATTTATACGGCAACGATCGACGAAATAGTCAACGAACAGGGCTTTATTGTACCTGGTTTGGGAGATGCGGGCGATCGAACTTACGGCACATAAACCAGTCAGCCAGTCAATTTTAGATTTGAGATTTGAGATTTTAGATTGACTAGACTGATAAATCTGGGGGCTTGTATGCCTTTGTGGGTGCGGTGAGTGGTTCTAGGAATCAGTTGCTGAAATATCGGGGGAAAAAGATGACCCTGGTTTGGTAAAAGCAGGCACCGAGAGAGTTAGAATCAAAAGTACAAGTCAAAAATAAATAGCTTTTAGCACTCATTGCCCGTGAAACTTGATTCTGTTCCGCCAAGCTTGTCTGCTTCTGACTCAGTAAACCTCAATTATGATTTGCCACAACAGGTACAACTACAAATAAAAGAGGTTACTGAGATTTGTGCTGCTTTAACCCCGGAGCCCGCTGAAGTCTCAGTGACTCTAAATCCCGATATTTGTCAGGAACAAAAGAAACTGAAGCCCAAGCACTGGGCAATTTTTGCTTCGACTTTTGCAACTATTTTTCTAGCTGAAATTGGAGACAAAACTCAGCTCGCGATTTTGCTGATGACGGCTGAATCTCGAAATCCTTGGATCGTGTTTGCGGGTGCGGGTTCGGCTTTGATAGCAACGAGTTTGCTGGGGGTTTTGCTGGGAAGGTGGCTGGCTAGTCGGATTGCCCCGAGAACTTTGGAGAGAGCAGCCGGAGTGATTTTACTCGCGATTTCGGCGGTTCTGCTGTGGGAAGTGCTGGGTTAATTGTCTGCTTTGTCGGTAAGTCCTAGATTTCTACAATAGCTAACTAAGAACTAAAAAAACATGGACTGGCAACTTTTGGGAATCAGTTTTATTACAGTGTTTTTGTCAGAATTGGGAGACAAAAGTCAATTAGCTGCGATCGCCCTGGGCAGTAGTTGTAACTCGCCACGGGCTGTATTTTTCGGTACAGCGTCGGCGCTGCTGCTGGCGAGTTTAATCGGTGTGGGCATTGGCTTCAGCACTGCAGAGGTGTTGCCGGAACGACTGGTAAAGGGACTCGCGGCGATCGGATTTGCGGTAATGGGCTTGCGCTTGCTGTGGCCAAAAGCAGATTTACCGGAAGCATCCGAGTAGGGCTTGGCGTCAGTCGATTTTAGATTTTAGATTTACTCTACAGATGAATCTGGGAGTTTGAACAAGAGTCTAAAATTTTGAGCTCTCCACCACAGGAGTCGTTCGCAAGTATCCGTTTTTGGGCGGGTCAGGAAACTTGACAGTATAGTTATCTCAAATCTGTTAGCCTCGGAGTTTATTCATATCTCTCTTCTCGACAAGCGCGTGAATCAGCGTCAATCCATTGTCATCTGCGGCCCAAGAAATTCTCTTTTTTTAACCGCAGATACAGGCAGATAAACACAGATTAACGCCGATGAATACAGAAGGGCTGCAATTCATTCAAGCCTCGTTTTCGATAGCTAAAATTTTAAAAATTAGCGGGGGGCGTGACTTCACGCCCCCCGCTGCTGGTTGAGTTTTTTTTCTGCACTCAACCTCTGAGTATTGTGTCGATTAAACTTGGTTTTGGTAGCACCAGCCTAGCAGCGTACCGGCGACAGCCAACTTCAGAGCTTCCAATGCAAAATAGCCTTGGTGCAGTAGATTCATCCCGGCGGGCACTTCTGCTGCGGAATCGAACAGATTTAGCTGCATTCCCAAGGCGCTCATTTGGGGTGTCAGGGCGTAGGTGTCAATCAGGGCGATCGTCAAAAGTACCAATGATAATAAAATTGCTGTGCGGCTGCGCTTGCCGAAGTCACCGACTAAATTGCTCAAAACCATCAAACCCGTTGCCACCACGCCCGAACAGATTAACTCAACGCGGTTGAATCCCCAGAACATTAAATTCCCGGCAGTTGCAAACTCCGGTGATGTCGTCATGCCAGATACGTAGAGACTGGGCATAATTACTAGATCCAAAATCAGGCTAACGCTGAGCCAGAAAATTAGGGCAACCATGACAATTGCTTGCCAGCGCGGTTTGATTGATTCCACTCTTGATGTTGTAATAGCTGTCATATAATTAGACCCTCTAAAATTTTCTTCTGCCTTTTCTAGAGTTTAACTAACTTTTCTATAAAATCGTGTTAAGTATTTTTAAATTAATGGTAACTTTTCTGTAACAGACGCTGAAGAATTGTTAAGCTCACTTATGTTTGTCCTCACCTCGGTTAATTAATACTAATTCCGAAAAAGTACGGAATAAATTAATAATTACTCATAGGACTTATGCACTGCAACCAAAGACATCGGTTTTTGACCCTGATTAAACACAGTAACGTATTTTTTATAAAAAACCAGGTTTCTGCGTCCAGAAATAACTCCTAATTTAACTGTATATGCCTAAATTTCAATTATCCTCTTGGTTGCCCCGTCTCCCGCCTCAAGTCTGGATTCTTGCCGCCGGCAGATTCCTCTCCCAAAGCGGCACCGGTTTTACTTTATTTTACGCGCCGATATTTTTTGTTGATCGCGTCGGTTTATCTGCTACTGCTGTTGGGATTGGTTTGGGTAGTGGTTCAATTTCGGGAATTTTGGGCAGAATTTTGGGCGGTTCTTTTTGCGATTCTAAATTTTGGGGAAGGCGCCGAACTTTACTGCTGGCGACAATTATTTCGGCTGCTGCTTCTTTTGTACTGGCGGCGACTAATGATTTCGCTGGCTTAATTGTGGGCAATTTACTGATGGGTTTTGGTGTGGGTTTGTATTGGCCTCCAACGGAGACGATGGTGGCGGATTTAACTGAGGGCGAACAGCGACAGGAGGCTTTTGCTTTGACGCGGCTTGCTGATAATTTGGGTTTGCAAGTTGGGATTATTTTGGGCGGTTTGTTGATTGCTGTAACGGGGAATTATCGCTCGCTCTTTATTATTGATGGTATCTCGTTTTTAGTGCTGTTTGCGGTGGTGGCGATCGCGATCGTCGAAACCTACAAACCAGCTAATCCAGGGGATAGAGGAAAAAAAAATCGGGAAAATGGCTGGATGGTGGCGCTGAGAGATCGAAGTCTTCTAGTTTATGCTTTAGTAAATACCCTGTTCACATTATATATTTCCCAAATCCAAACCACAATGCCGCTGTACTTTAGCAAGTTTGTCGCGGTGGGGACATCGGGAAAAGGCTTTTCAACAGGTACAATTACCGTTTTGTTTGCTTTTAGTACGTTTTTAACTGTGGCTTTGCAACTGCCGGTTGTTAAAGCTTTGAGGCCGTTTTCCCATCCGAAAGCTTTGATGATTTCTGCGCTGCTATGGGGAATGGGATTTATCGCGATCGGCTTGACGGGAATAGCTGCAACTGGCAATCTATTTTTAGCTGTTTTAGGCTTGAGCTTTTTGTCGGTGGCGACTGTTGCTTATACGCCTTTTGCTTCGGCTTTGGTGGTGGATTTAGCACCGGAGTCTTTGCGGGGCGTGTATTTGGCCGTTAGTTCTCAGTGTTGGGCGATCGGCTATTTAATCGGGCCGCCGCTGGGCGGTTTGGCTTTGGATCGGGGTAAATGGGCGACGGATAATTTCTGGTTGGGTTTGGCTTTGAGTGTGATTGCGGCTGTGGTTATTTTGCAAAAGCTCGATCGAATGTTGAAAAGTAGAATCTAATATTCAGTTGTTCGTTTAGGACTAAGACCAAAAAAACCCGGTTTCTGCGTCAATATCTCTCGGTTCGATACCACCATTTTTCCGAGAAACCGGGTTTGTGACTCCGCGTGCGTCCAAGACTGTAGTTGTTAGGATTAACCGTCAACAGTCAACACTCAACACTCAACACTCAACACTCAACACTCAACAGTCAACACTCAACACTCAACAGTTAACCGTCAACTAACTAATTTATTTTCGTCGATCGCCCAATTTGCGGTAAACTTCTCTCAAATCAACTTGATGGTGAGCCAAAGCAACCAAAGCGTGATAAAATAAATCCGCCACTTCCCCAGCAATCCCGTCTTTGTCGTCATCTTTGCAAGCCATCACAACTTCCGCCGACTCTTCGCCAATTTTCTTGAGAATCTTGTTGTCGCCGCCCTCGAACAATTTGCAAGTATAAGAACTTTCGTTAGGATGGTCGCGGCGATCGCAAATTACCGCAAATAATTGAGATAACATATCCCCAGGCGGCGGTGAAATTTCCCCATCAACTTGGT
Organism: Microcoleus sp. D3_18_C4; assembly: GCF_036702355.1. Lineage (NCBI taxonomy): Bacteria > Bacillati > Cyanobacteriota > Cyanophyceae > Oscillatoriales > Microcoleaceae > Microcoleus > Microcoleus sp. D3_18_C4. Next base: position 131,849 of record NZ_JAUBTF010000005.1, on the reverse strand, counting down.
GAAAACAACTTCTTTCTCCCGTGTGACAAGCAATATCTCCGACTTGTTCGACAGTGATTAGCAAAGCATCGCTATCGCAGTCGTAACGCAGCCCTTTGACATTTTGAACGTGTCCCGAAGTCGCCCCTTTGTTCCAAAATTGGGCGCGCGATCGACTCCAAAACCAAGTTTGCCCGGTAGAGAGCGTTTTTTGCAGCGACTCCCGATTCATCCAGGCCATCATCAATACCGTACCGTCCAAATAATCTTGGACGATCGCAGGCACTAAACCGCGATCGTCGTAACGAATCTTTTCAATTGGGATCGATCGGCTCAAACTCGATAAATCAGTAGTAGACATAATTTTATTTCAACTTGGTAATATAGATTAACGCTTTCCTGTCGGAGATTGTTTTTTATTAACCGCAGAGAACGCAGAGGAGGCAGAGGAAGAGAGAAGATTAACCAAGTGATGGCTAAATTGTCAAGAACTATTTTACAAAAAATTACATTTTAGGGCGATTCCCTACGGGATAGCTTCGCTTCACGGTGCGGGTGCTACAAAGCTTGAAAAACCCAAGCTAGTATTGCTACTCCTTGGTTTGTACCCTAAAATCTACTAGAATAGTTTCCTTGAATCGACCTAACCTTTATGTTGAACTGGCTATAAAATTATTCTACCAACAGCAGACGTTCACTAAGGAGAAAACATTGGTTTCCACAACCTTGAAAACGACCAAATCAGAAGAAATTTTCGCAGCAGCCCAGAAGTTGATGCCAGGTGGCGTCAGTTCCCCCGTGCGCGCCTTCAAATCCGTAGGCGGACAGCCCATCGTCTTTGACAGGGTAAAAGGAGCCTACATTTGGGATGTGGACGAAAACCAATACATTGACTATGTAGGCACTTGGGGCCCAGCCATCTGTGGCCACGCCCACCCGGAAGTCATCAAAGCCCTGCACGAATCTTTAGAAAAAGGTACGAGTTTCGGCGCACCATCGCTGTTGGAAAACGTACTCGCCGAAATGGTCATCGATGCCGTTCCCAGCATTGAAATGGTGCGATTTGTCAACTCCGGCACCGAAGCCTGTATGGCCGTTTTGCGCCTGATGCGAGCTTTCACCGGACGCGATAAACTGATTAAATTTGAAGGCTGCTATCACGGACACGCCGATATGTTCTTGGTAAAAGCCGGTTCCGGCGTCGCAACTCTGGGCCTTCCCGACTCTCCGGGCGTCCCGAAATCCACTACTGCCAATACCCTCAACGCTCCCTACAATGACTTAGAAGCAGTCAAAGCTTTATTTGCCGAAAATCCCGGCGAGATAGCAGGCGTAATTCTCGAACCAGTGGTGGGGAATGCCGGTTTTATTACCCCGGATGCTGGTTTTCTCGAAGGTTTGCGGGAAATTACTAAGGATAACGGTGCTTTGTTAGTTTTTGATGAAGTAATGACCGGTTTCCGCATCGCCTACGGCGGAGCTCAGGAAAGATTCGGTGTCACCCCGGATTTGACTACTTTGGGTAAAGTTATCGGTGGCGGTTTGCCGGTGGGAGCTTACGGCGGACGGCGTGATATTATGGGGATGGTGGCTCCTGCTGGCCCTATGTATCAAGCGGGTACCCTTTCGGGAAATCCTTTGGCGATGACTGCTGGGATTAAGACTTTGGAATTGCTGCAAAAACCCGGCACTTACGAACAGTTGGATAAGATTACCAAAAAACTCTCTGACGGATTGCTAAAAATTGCTAAGGAAGCCGGACACGCGGTTTGGGGCGGGCAAATTAGCGGGATGTTTGGTTTGTTTTTTGCGGCTGGCCCGGTTCACAATTACGAGGATGCGAAGAAGTCGGATTTGACAAAGTTCAGTCGCTTTCACCGGGGAATGTTGGAGCACGGTATTTATCTTGCTCCTTCCCAGTTTGAGGCGGGATTTACTTCTTTGGCTCATACTGAGGAAGATATCGATCGAACTTTGGCTGCAGCGCGTGAAGTGATGGCAAGTATTTAACGTGTGTAGTAAGGATGTTTGTCCGTAAAACTCAGGAATAAATAATTAAAGTCCTTGCTGTTTGTTGGCAGTAAGGACTTTAATTTTTCACTGCTTTATCAAATAATATCATCCGGTTACACTCATACATGATGTTGACTGTTGACGGTTGACTGTTGACGCCGTGAACAGTCAACCGTCAACAGTCAACAGTGAACTCGAATTTACTATTCCGATGCTAACGGATTTGATATAAAGTCCTGAATCATAGAGACTATGCAGGACTAGCTTTTAATTAGGCTTACAGGCTTTTTTCGTAAATTTTCACGGGGTAATTCCTGTTTAAGGGTGTGAGGACAATCAAAATTAGTAATTATAGGAACTCTCTACTTTGCGGTAGCAATCCCTAACTTAGCTCCCTTAATTCGGCGTAATCGATCCATAACTTCCACCACATTTCCGTGATTGACGCTTTTATCCGCATTCAGCACAATTAATGAGTTCTGATTTGACCCCATCGTCTGCCGCACCGTACTCTCAATCTGGTCTAAGTTGACTGACTTTTTATCAACCCTTAATTTTCCATTAGGATCAATGGTGACGGTAATTTTAGAAGGCGAGTCCTGAACTTGAGAGGTTGCTGCTTTCGGTAAATTTACGGGCAGACCTTCGGATTTGGATAAAGACAAAGAGGAAACAATGAAAAACGTCAATATGGCGAAGGTTACATCAATCAGTGGCACGATATTAATCTGGGCAATACTCTCAGGTTCATCGGGTAGGCGCATAATTAGATTCTCTTGGTAGTTTTTCGTAGTGGTGACGGTACAATAGCTCTAGCTGGCCTCCGGCTTCCTGAATAAAAGCAATCTGCTGTAAGTAAAACCCGCGAAACATATTGGCAAATAAGAGTGTAAAGATTGCCACCACTAACCCCATTGCCGTAGAAACGAGGGCTTCGCTAATCCCCCCGGTAACGCCCGCGGCATTGGTGCCTGCAGCATCTCCCAGTTTGAGGGAGTCAAAGGTGGTAATTAAGCCCAAAACTGTTCCGAGCAACCCAAATAGCGGGGAGAGGGTGATAATGGTGTCAAATATTGTATTGAATCGCTTCAAAACGGGGATTTCTGCCTGAGCTGCACTCTCTAAAACCAAACAAAATTCTTCGATGTTGGGCGAGTCTAATTCTAATGCTTCCAAAAAAATTCGGGCTAAGGGCAAATCAGCGTTTACTTGTAACTTTTTGATGGCGGAATCCGGGTTTTGAGTGTAAAGTTTTAGCACTTCCCGGACGACCCGCCGCTGTCGCCGATTCACTTTAAACCAAAAGACAAGACGCTCTAAAATCAGTGCGACTGCTGCGATTGACGAGGCAAGCAGCGGCCAAGAAACAATGCCCCCAGCGCGAAAAATGTAAATGAAATTATCCATTAGTTTGTATTCTCGTTAGCTGTGTTGAGTGATCGCAAGCTGCCTAATGGTGCAATTAGCCCGTGAGAAGGCTGGTAGAGTTTCTGCGTCAAGTCGGCACAAGTGATTCAGGCTGCGAATTGTTTCACTCAAGCGCGATCGCGATCGCGATCGCACAAACGCACTACCTGTATGTGACTATCTTCGTCTGTACCCAAAATGCTCCTAATGTGATCCCGACCGAGATCGCGACAGATTGTTCTGCCAGTGCTTCTTTGCTAAATATTTGCGTTAGGACTTGACAATAATCTTCAATAATTTAAAAGATTCTCAACTAGGTTTCCACAAAATTCAGGGTTTGTCAAGTCATGACCCACGTTTATACATAAAAATAACCTATCGATAAAAAAAACAAAATCAATTTTAGTTATTTAGAAAATACATGAAAATCTTGAGAATGTGGAAATTTGTTGGTAGATTACGGGCTAGAGTATTGTATTTAAGGCATTTGTGAACCTTCCTTTAGCAGAATCAGAATATTGACAGCGCCCATAAGAGCAAGGTAGACGCCCCCAAAGGAAATGCTGATTGGTAGCGTCTAGTCGCTATCTCAAAATTAAATAATGAAAATTAATTGCAAGAGTCTTGAAGAGGGTGACAGTCTTCTTATAGGATGGGTAGGTTCATCAGTGATAGCAAGCTCAACCCGCAGTTGGTAGCTTGTTTCGGGTTATGTCGGGGAGCCAGCGAGGACGTTGCCAACCCATCCATCAAGGAGAGTCATAAGGCATGAGTTTTTCAAATATTTCGGCGACGCAAAGACAACAACAAGAAGAAGCTCTCAAAAAAGTTCTGGCGATCAGTCTGTTAGCCTCAAGCTTCCTGCACGGTGTCGCGCTGCCGTTGAGCCTCAACTTGGTTAAACCTGCTGAATTTGCAGAGGAACCCATTGAAGTTGTTGTGCTTGATGAGCCCAAAGTAGAGGAAACCCAGCCAGAGCCGACTATTCCAGAAAAGGTATCTCCCCCACCTGAGACGTTCAAACCAGAACCGCCAGCAGAGCCAACTCCCCCAGAGGAGTCACCCGTAGCCGCAACGCCACCGCCCATTCCAGAGGAGTCACCCGTAGCGGTAACGCCACCGCCGATTCCAGAGGAGCCACCCGTAGCGGTAACGCCACCGCCGATTCCAGAGGAGCCACCCGTAGCGGTAACTCCACCGCCGATTCCAGAGGAGCCACCCGTAGCGGTAACGCCACCGCCAACTCCTATCGAGCCTTCCCCCGCACCTCAACAGGATTTAAAGTCCCCAGAAACTCCTAAAACCCCGATCGCCCAAGAACCCGAAACCCCTTCGCCCGATCCTCCAAAAAGCGAACCACCCGTTAGCGACTCCCGCCCCAAGGGTGCTGCGAGTCTCCCAGACTTTACAAAAGACGTTGGAAATCCCAACTCCTCCGACAGCCCTGAAAAAAATAACCCACTCTCGTCATCTGCTTCGGCGGGTAGCGGGGAGCCTTCCTCAGAGCCATTAAATGCTTCTTCCGGGCCCATTCAGCGATCGCCCGGGGCTGGGTCGCCAGTCACAACTACTAGACCAGGAGGCGGTGGCAATTCTGGAAATGCGCTCGGAGGTTTAGGAAACCTTGCCTCTGGTGGCCCCGGAGGCGGAAGCCCTGGAGGCGGAAGCCCTGGAGGAAGTGCGTCGAACTCACCATCTGGCGCCAGCGAAAATGGCGACCTACCTTCCTCAGAGCCATTTGGGGATGGTTCGGGGCGATTGGGAAGATCGGCGACGGCTGGCTTACCAGGCCCTGGAGGCGGAGGCCCTGGAGGCGGAGGCCCTGGAAGCGGAGGCCCTGGAGGCGGAGGTTCTGGAGGCGGAGGTCGTGGAGGCGGAGGCTCTGGAAGCGGTTCGGGGTCAGGGCAAAAACCGACAAATCCAGGAAGAGGGGGGAGTCCTTCGCGCGCTCCCGGCACGCCTGGGGGCACTTGCATTAGTGGCTGCGGTAAACCTAACTATCCGAGCGCAGCCAGAGAAGAAGGGCGCCAAGGCCAAGTGGAACTCATTTGTGACATTGACCCCAACGGTAAGACAGTCAACATCAAGATCTTGACTCCTAGCAAATACAACGACTTGAATCGCGCAGCGATGAAAACAGTAGAAGAAAGGAAATATGCCCCATCAGAGAGTGGCCTTCAAGGAGAAAGAATAGTCATTATCTTCCAGCTCACTGACTAGGGATTTTTTTGAGACTCTAGCAATTTGGCTGGGAATTCTATAGCACCGTCCAAGAAATAGCAAAGTTAAAAATTGAATTTTTTGTGAATTATGAATTTGGGAATGTCGTCAGCAATATTAAGTAAACTTCAGCGAGTGGGACTCGCTCTCTTACTTGGTTCCAACTTGGGAATGGCTTTGTTGTTTGCCAACCCTCACAGCGCAATGGCAGGAGTAATTACTTTACCCGATGGCGGACGTTGCGAGGGAGAATTGAGTGAGGGAAAACTCAGCGGGCCCGGCATTTGTCAATATGCCAACGGCGATCGCTACGAAGGCCAATTTCTCAACGGCAAACCTCACGGTCAAGGCATCTATACCTTTAAAGAAGAAGGTCGATACCAAGGAGAATTTGGGGATGGGGAATTCAACGGTAAAGGTGTCCGCGAATTTGCTAACGGCAACCGCTACGAAGGCACTTTTAAAAACGGTGAGTTCGACGGTACAGGCACTTTTACCTCAACTAACGGCATTCGTTACGAAGGCTCTTTTAGCAATGGTTCTCCCAGCGGTCGGGGGGCTTTTACGTTCAGTAATGGCACTCGGTGCGAAGGAGATATTAAAGAAGGAAAAATTAACGGCAAAGGCGTCTGTCAATATGCTAATAAGAACCGCTACGAAGGAGAGTTGCTGAATAATGTGCCTAACGGGCAGGGAATTTATACCTTTGCTGAAGGAGGTCGTTATGAGGGGCAATTTAGTGAAGGGCAGTTTCACGGTAAAGGGGTTCGCGAATATCAGAACGGCAACCGCTATGAAGGAGAGTTTGTGAAGGGCAACATTCAAGGTCAGGGGCTGTTTACTTTTAAAGAAGGGGGACGTTATCAAGGGCCGTTTGACAATGGAGAATTTAGTGGTGAAGGTGTCCGTGAGTTCGCCAATGGAGATAGCTATAAAGGCACTTTTGTCAAGGGTAAGATGAGCGGGAAAGGAGTTTACGTTTTTAAGAATGGCGATCGCTGCGAAGGCGAATTTACCGATGGTCAGTTCAACGGCAAAGGTACTTGCATTTACGCCAATGGCGATCGCTATCAAGGTGAATTCCTCAACGGTCAGAAACACGGGCAAGGTTCCTACATTTATGCAGATGGAACGAAAGTAGAAGGAAATTGGCAACAAGGTCAAATTAAAAAATAACCTTATAACCTATCTCGCCCTTCTTGTTTACCCCCCTCCTAACCAATGACATTAATGCACTTTAGAGCCGACACACCGGCGTTTTATAGCGCTTTTAAATTTGGTGAGGTTAGGAGAGGGCTTTTAATTTCACATCCGATTTAGACAGGGTATTTTTTCGGGTTTTATGGAGTTCTCGAAGAGGTGGTATTTTTTTAACCGCAGATGGACGCAGATAGGTTAGCTTTTTGGGCATCTAATTTGGTATAATTTTCTCCCTTGTTCTCCATAAAAAGGATTTAAATCCTCGGCGTTGTGTTTGTGCAGTTTGTTGAAAAGGCTGCAATGTCTCAGTTTAACCCTAGCGAATTAATTTTCAGTGTTTCTACAACAAAAAAAACAAAGCCGACGGATTGTCTCGTTATTAATGAGTTTTATTTTAGTTTTACTTCTAAATAAAGGGGTTCAATCCTCGCCTCAAACCGGCACTCAAATTCTTTGGGATACCTATGGAATTCCACATATTTACGGAGAAAATAGTAAAAGCCTTTTCTACGCTTTTGGGTGGGCGCAGATGCAAAGTCACGGTAATCTGATTTTGCGTCTTTATGGACAAGCTCGCGGGCAAGCTGCCGAGTTTTGGGGCGAAGATTATCTGGAATCCGATCGCTGGGTGCAAACTATGGGAATTCCTAATCGCGCCAAGGCGTGGTATGAATCACAAAATCCCATTTTTCGCAACTATCTCGATGCTTTTGTTGGCGGAATGAATGCCTATGCAAAAGAACACCCAGAGGCGCTCACCCAAGAATTAAAGATAGCATTGCCTCTCAAACCGGTAGATGTATTGGCACACGCGCAACGTGTCATCAATTTTACTTTTATAGTCGAGCCAGAGCACCTTGAAGAACTCGCTGAAAATGACACCCCCAAAGGCTCTAATGGTTGGGCGATCGCTCCTTCGCGCTCTGAAAGTGGCAATGCTATGCTATTGGGAAATCCTCACCTTCCTTGGTCGGATTTATATTTATGGTACGAAGCGCAACTGATTGGCCCAGAAATTAACGCTTACGGAGCGACTCTCGTCGGATTTCCTGTATTAACGATCGCCTTTAATGACAACTTGGGATGGACTCATACTGTCAACACTCACGATGGCTGGGATGCCTATGAATTGCCTCTCGCTAACGATGGTTATCGCTTCGATGGCGAAGTCCGAAAATTTGACAGAGAAGAGAAGGTTTTAAAAGTCAAAGAAAAGAATGGAAATTTGCGATCGGAATCTCTAGTCGTGCGGCGTTCTGTTCACGGGCCGATTGTCACAGAAAAACAGGGCAAAGCGATCGCCCTGCGCGTTGTCGGACTCGATAAATCCGCAGCCCTTCAGCAGTGGTGGGATATGGCACGAGCCAAGAATTTTTCTGAATTTGAAGCGGCTTTAAAGCGCTTGGAAATTCCCATGTTTACCGTCATGTATGCCGATCGTCAGGGGCATATCATGCACTTGTTTAACGGTCAAGTCCCTATACGCAAAAAAGGAGATTTTAAATACTGGTCAGGCACGATCGCAGGCAATACCTCAGAGACTTTGTGGAGTAAAAATCATCCCTATGCGGATTTGCCGCGCGTTGTCGATCCGCCCAGCGGTTGGTTGCAAAATACCAACGATCCGCCTTGGACAACGACGTTTCCCAGCGCGATCGCACCCGATAATTATCCCGCCTACATGGCACCGCGCGGCCCGATGGATTTGCGATCGCAGCGATCGGCAAAAATGCTCTTAGAAGATGACAAAATCTCTTTCGATGAATTGATGCAATACAAACATTCTACTCAGGTAGAACTCGCCGATCGCCTCCTTGATGATTTAATTCCCGTCGCACGCCAAGGCAGCGAAAAAGCGCGGCGCGCTGCGGAAGTTCTCGCCACTTGGGATCGGAAAGTCGATGCTGACAGTCGGGGTGCGGTGCTGTTTGCCTTTTGGAAAAAAGCGATGGATGCCGATGAGTTATTCGCTAAACCTTGGAGCGAAGATGCGCCGCTAACGACGCCAGACGGGTTGGCAAATCCTGCGGAGGCGTTGCGGGTGCTGGAAGCGGCAGCAACCAAAGTTGAGGTAACTTATGGCGCGTTAGATGTGGCATGGGGGGAAGTCTTCCGATTGCCTGGGGTGGCGAATCTGCCTGCAAATGGAGCTGACGGTGCTTTGGGTGTATTTCGCTCAGTATGGTTCGCTCCTGGCAAGGACGATCGCTTTCAAGCGGTTGCCGGCGATTCTTTTGTCGCTGCGATTGAGTTCTCCAATCCGGTGAAAGCGATGGCGCTAAACAGTTACGGCAACGCCACTCAACCTGGTTCACCCCACGTCGGCGATCAGTTGCAGCTTTTTGCTCGCAAGGAATTGCGCCCTGTATGGCGATCGCGATCGGAAATTGAAGCTCACTTGAGTTCGCGCCAGAAACTATAGCAGAAGGAAGTTCGGCAACGGATTCTGTAACGGATGTAACGGATGTAATATCAATTCCGGTTGCACCGTCCGTGATTGTTGAGTGTTGACTGTTGACTGTTGACGGGCGGGTCGAAAAACTGAATGGTTGAGTGTTAACTGTTGACTCGATTTTATGATTTCGATGCAACCGGAAACGATATAACGGATGTCAGGAAGAAGGAAGAAGACCTCTTTCCGTTTCGCCTTTAGCCATCGCGCAGCAGTCGGGAAGCATACCCACCGACTGCAACGAGGAATAAGCCTAGGGCGGAGATAGCGTATAACAAAGCCATGCCAGCACCGGCACCTGTCCCCAGAATTCCGCCAAAAATAGCTGCTAAAAAACCTCCTGGTTGCATGGCGGGTTCAAATACGCGATCGGCAAGTGGGCCTGCGATCAATAGACCGATCGCTGATGCCAATTGTACGATGACTGCTCTGGTAGCAAAAACGCGGCCCTGTACTTCTGGTGCGACTTTCGCCAACCAGATTGCCTCGTTGGAACTGCCGAGGATGGGGAAATTGAAAGACGAACAAAATTGAGCGGGAATCCAGATGGAAAGCGCCTGACCGAAAGCAAAGACTATTTTACTCAAGCCCGCGCCTGCCATGCCGAGCAGAAAGCCCCGGATTCGACGTTTGGGGCCGCCCCAAATACTGACGATTGATGCTCCTAAAACGCCGCCTGCGCCGGCGGCTGAAAGGATAGTACCGAGGATTCTGGCATTGTTGCCGGTGCGTGCCAGTATCATCGGTGAGTACAGGGCCGCGCCGATGTCGTGAGCGAACCAGAATAGCGAAAGGGACACCAGCAAGGCAAGTACGTTGGGACGCTGGACGATGTAGCGGAATCCGAAGCTGAGTTCTTGCAACAGGTGGGGGCGAGTCGGCTGAGGATTCGAGGCGATATTGCTCCGCAACGCTGGCGCGATCGCGGGCTGTGGTATTTTGACACATACTAGCGTGCCGATCGCGATTGTAAATGTTGCCAGGTCGATCGTAAAAATCCCGCTCAACCCGATCGCAGAATAGAGAATCCCCGCCAGCGTCGGAGCAATAATACTCGCACCGTAACTTGCCAGAAAACTTAAACTGCTAGCGCGGCTGTAATGCTTTTCGGGCATCATTGTGGCAATCGCTGCTGAGTAAGCTAACTGCTGAAGTTGATCAAAAATTCCGTTAATCGCAGCCGCTACATATATATGCCATATTTGCAGGTTTTGGTTGATATAAAGTAATAGGATAGTGAGCGTTAACAAAGCTGAAACCGCATCACCGATCCCCATCAAAAATTTTCGATTCCAGCGATCGACGAGAATGCCAGCAACTGGAGCGAGCAAGATGCGCGGCAATTGAGTAAAAAACATCAACAAAGCCAAAGCTGTGGCTTGACTGGTGGACTCCCAAATCCAAATAGTCAGGGCAAACCCGGACATAGCGCTGCCAATCATCGAAGCCGTTTGTCCCAGCCAGAGTTGAATAAATTTTTGCATTAAATAGGCGATCGATACAATTTAAAATTCAGAGAATCGGGGCTTTTAGGCAGGAGAATGACACCCGCATCCAACCGCACGCCGCTCTCCTTAAAACCAAGGCCATTGCTGGCTAAGTGGAGATAATTCTTCATATTGCTGTCTCGCCTCCTTGCGGTAAAATTTTGCCAAGTGCCGCTGCCGCCACATTAGTACGCCCGTAACAAACAGTACAATCGCTGCTAATCCTGTGATCGCGTGTACAAGTCGCAAGTAAATTCCGCCATAGCTGCCAATATGTAGCGGATAAAGCGAGTTGAGAATTCGATTTGCTACAGAAGCTGAATTTACACTGTCAGCCTGCAATATTTTGCCACTATATTGGTCGAGATAAATGGTGCTAATCCCGTTTGGGTGCGGCTCATTGGGAAATTTTTTCCGTACTTTAAAAATGGCTTCAGGCTTCAAAGGCAGAGAAATAAAAGTGGTTGTAGCTTCCGGCCAAACGGTATTAACTTGGTGTAAGATTTCGTCAAGGTTTTGCCTCGAACTGCTAGAGTGGGGATGAGAAGTCAATGCTGGCTGTGGCTTTTCATTCGTTAGCCAATACAGAGCCGATTCAACCGGCGTGTAAAAAATTATCGCTGTCCCTGTAGCAGAGATTAGTATGAGAAAAGCAACCGATACAATGCCCGAAACGTTATGTAAATCAAATACAGTCCGCTGCCAGTGAGCTTGCCAATTAATAGAAAATCCGCGAGCCAAATTGCGCCAACCCGTCCACAATACCAAGCCACTAAAAGTTAGTCCTAGCATTACTAGACCGCAAATACCGACCACAAGATGACCGAATTCTCCTCCAGCTAATTCCGCGTGTAACTTAAAAATAAAACCTGTAAAAGTTTCTTCCCAAAGGCGCCCACCCGTAATTTTTCCGCTGTAAGGATTGACATAAATGCTAACTATTTCCTCACTCTTAGACAGCATTGAAACTTGGCAAATATCCTTCGCTGAGCGTGGCAGCAAGATACTAAGAGCTTGATTTTGCGGATAAGCTTTTTCGACAATTTGCAGGACATTTTCCAGCGGTATCCGTTCGCCTTGAGGAATTACTTGCAGGAGTTGGGGATTGAAGAACCGCTCGATTTCGGGCCCGAAAACCAGCAAGCTACCCGTTAAAGCAATTACTGCTAGAAATATTCCTACCACTAACCCCAAATACAAGTGCAGTTTGAATGCGAGTTTGCGGAACTTCATCTCGAAATTTTTCTCAAAGCCGTTAACTGTTCTCATTAAGGTAAAACCGATAGTCCGACAGGGAATGAAATCCCTGTCTCAAAGCTAAAGTCCTCGCTATGAGGACTGAGAAAAACACTTCTCAACTCATTAATCCTCTTGAGAGGACTTTAGCTATTAGACAGGGGTTTCAACCCCTGGCGGACTAGCGTGTGGGCGCGAGGACTAGCGGACTAACAGCTTAAATTGACACCAATGGGTTCTTGGAGTGTCCCTACGGGGATATTGAATCTACCTCATAAACCTGCAATCTGCTGTAATTACCAGTTAAGGCGGTAATTAACACTGAGAGTCAAACCTCTGCCTGCATAATTAGAGCTGTCCGATTCAAATCCAGCGGAGTATTGCGAGATCACGGGAAAATATTGATTATTCAATAAATTCTCGACTTTGACTTCTAGCAGCCCAGAGCCAATTTTAACCGCGCTGATGTAATCCAGTGTGAGATAGCTGCTAATCGGGCCGCCATCCGAGCCGTCTTTGAATGCCCGATCGCGATTTCCAGAATATAATAACTGTAACCGATTGTTCCATCCCGGCAAAGTTTCGTTTTGAACATAAGCTGTTAGCTTGAGTGGTGGAATTCGGCTGCTATCGAGGGCGAGGTAACTGTTTTCGTCCTCATATTCGCCTTGAATATAAGTAGCCGTCCCGCCGAGCGACCATGCTTGTGCAGGTTGCCAATCCACAGTTCCTTCTAAGCCATAAATGCGTTCTGGGGAGCGCTGTAGTTCCAGGCGGCCTGTGTTACCAACTGGTGTAAAACGGACTCCTAGATCGGAGGTATTGTAAAAAGCGGCAAGCGACATTTGCACGGATTGCCACCCTCCTCGAATGCCAATTTCGTAGCTGTTGACTTTTTGCGGTTGAGTTACTTCTAACGAAGATTCAATTCCGACAAAATCGTCGGGGGGTTGGCGGAGGATGCGGCCGAAATCTGGAACTGAGAAACCTTGAGAAAAGTTGCCAAATATGTTGAAGTTGTCAGTAATTTTATAGACAGCCCCTGTATTAAATAGGGTGGCGTTAAATTTGCGATCGCCTCCTTCGATCTGGCGCTCATTAAAAGTGGTATAATCATTGACGTTTAACCCGAGGCGTTCGTGACGTATCCCACCACTTAGAATGACGATATCGTCAATATTCCATTCCATTTGACCGAAAAAGCCAAGGCTGTTGAAAGTGTAAGGAGGGACGAAAGGACGCTCGGAGATTTTCCGGTAAACCCGGCCGCCACTTGCGTCAAATCTCTCCGGGTCGTACAGGTCGAAACGCTGTCTGCTATCTTCAGTAACATAGTCAGATCCCCAAGTTAATCGAAGATTTTCGGCACGCGATAAAGGAGTGTTGATCGCAAGCCTTCCTCCTATTTGTTCGGTGTTGGTGCGCGAACGAGTAACGCCGACAAACGGCCCAAAGAAATCGGACGTGCGGTAATCTGAAGGAACACCTACATTGGAATGCGTTCGATAGTAAATTTGACTTTGAAGGCTGCTGCCAAAAAGGTTTTGGTTGGTGTAACTTAAGTTGAGCTGTGTATTCCTATTTCCCGGTGTTACCCCGTCAATATCCAAATTTCCGGTTCGGATGGCGCGGGCTTTTTGCCGTCCTTCCTGTTCGTCAACACTAAAGTCGGGAATTACATTGGGATCTTGAGTTTCCCGATAGTGATTGACAGTTAGTTGCAGCCGCTGTTGGGTGTCCAAATCTACCCCGACTTTGCCCATCACGTTGAAGAGGGTGCTGCTATCTCCGCCGAGTTCAAAAAAGGGAATACGATCGCCTTTGGCATCGTAAAAAGCTCCACTTCTGGCGAGCGACACAGTGCCCGTCATATCGAAATTGCCACTTCGGCCAGAAATTGTCTGCTGAGCGTTAAAGCCTAAAGCATCTCTTGTGTTTGTTAAAGCGCTACTGACGCCCACTTCAGTTACAGCAGTTAGCCTTTCCTCAGTTGGCCGACGAGTAATAATATTAACCACGCCACCTGTAGCCTGAGCGCCGTAGATTGCGGTAGACCCCCGCACTACTTCAATGCGTTCGATCGCACTGGGATCGATGTTTCTAAAATCCCTGACAAAAGATTGAAGATTGGTCGTTTGCGGCACGCCGTCAATCAGAACGGAAACGTTGCGACCCCGCAAAGTTTGACCATAAGTGCTCGTAGTTTGAGTCGGCGGCGCGAAACCGGGAACCTGATTTGCCAGAGCTTCCCCGATATTTCTCGATGCCCCTGTGTCCCGCTGAAGTTCTTCTGAGTCTATCACCGTTATAGAGCGCGGCACGTTTGACACTCTTTCTGAGGTTCGTGTTGCAGTGACGACGATTTCAATCGGGTCTCTCCCCGGCTGTGGTGTCCCAGGTGGCTGCGCTGTCGGCGGCAAGGGTTCTCCGGGTGTCCCAGGTGGCTGCGCTGTAGGCGGTAAGGGTTCTCCGGGCGTTCCTGGCGGCTGCGCTGTAGGCGGTAAGGGTTCTCCGGGTGTCCCAGGTGGCTGCGCTGTAGGCGGTAAGGGTTCTCCGGGTGTCCCAGGTGGCTGCGCTGTAGGCGGTAAGGGTTCTCCGGGTATCTCTACCTGCTGCCCGGTCGGTGGCAAGGGTTCTCCGGGTGTCCCAGGTGGCTGTGTTGTAGGAGCCGGTGCAGGCGGGCGAGCAGTCATCTGCGAGGTGGGTTTTAAGCTGAGAATCAGACCTGCAGCGTTAGGAATCACCCGTGCCACTGGTTGACCCCTCTCGCCAATGACTCTGATTCGGATGCTGTTGTTATCTAAAGGAGTAACGGTGACAGAAGCAATTCCCGCAGCCGGTTTGTCTTGACGAAACTCATTTCCCCCCGGTAGTCGCAGTTGAGCGGTGATGGCATCAATTTGTAAAGTTTCGCCAAAGGTGGTGGTGAAGACTTGCAGGGGTCTTCCATCTTCAGTGTCTAGGATGATTTCAATGCCTTCTGACGTGGGGTTGAGGCGAACGCCCGTCACTTGCGCGATGTTGGAAGCGCACGCCGACTGAGCGACTACCGCCGACACGACTCCTGCCAGCCCAAGGCTACTTAGTAATTTCTGCGATCTGTTCATTACTCTTAAATCAACAATTAATGGAACTTCGGATATGTGGTTTGCGTTGCTTGCACAACATGATTTGTGGCAGCGTTACTGCTCTTGTGTGCCTCTTGAAACTGACGTGCAGAAGATCCGGCCCAGTTGTCGGGCGCAGTTCGATCCGATTCTCCCGTCGCTAGTGGCATTTGTCTGGGAATACAGCAGGCGCGTGAGGGCGAACTCCTCAGTCCGGTGGCGCTCTGGACGATCGCCCACGGTTGGCACCTTCCTCGGTTAAAGTAAGTAGTCGCTGGACGCTTAATGAGAAAGTGCCTTAATTAGATAACAGAGCACTTGCATCTGTCAAGAGTTAACTAATGAAAAATTATTGCATCTCATGATAGGGGGTCTCACCCCTCTATTTCCTTGGACATCACTTGCGTAGTATGGTTGATTGTCAGGGCTAGACAAACGACCGCCTAAAATGCTATGGCAAAAGTTAAAAAATATTGTCATATAGGCAATGAGAGGAGTCAATAAATTCTCTCAACTACTCTTGACAATAAATATCATCTAGCCTACTATGCTTAAAGTCGATAGCCGTAAAGCCCCTGAAGCTGATATCGAAGCTGGCGCGGACTGAAATCGCCCCGGAGCCATTGCCGAACAGCGCGATCGACAACAAAACGTGAAAACAAGCGCTCATACCCGAATTGAAGACTCAAACGCGCTGATGGGAGACTCGTAACGCCCGACAACTGTTCACAGAAAGTCTATGTGGAAAGAATTGGGCGGAACTGGTTGGCGTACTGCAAACAAGATTTATAGGTAAAAAGAATCGATGAGTGACGCAAGCATTAAGGGAAACCAACTCACCGAAAGTTGTACCAATTTAGTAGAACTTCTAAAAAACAGAGCATTACACCAACCAGAGCAGAAATATACTTTTCTGTTAGACGGAAAAACTGAAACCGCCAGTTTGACTTATCGAGAGTTAGATGCGATCGCCCGATCGCACGCCACGCGACTTCAGACATTGGGAGTCACTGGCGAACGAGCGTTACTGCTTTTCCCGCCAGGATTGGACTATCTCGCCGCCTTTTTTGGATGTTTGTACGCCAAAGTGATCGCAGTTCCCCTCTATCCGCCGAAGCTGAAACGGAATTTAGCGAAAATTAGTGCGATCGCCAAAGACGCAGGAGCAAAAGTTGCGATCGCTCCCGCGCGACACTTGGAAAATTTAGAGCAGCTATGCGATCAAGCGCCGGAACTCAAAGGGCTGCACTGGCTGACAGCAGAGGCGCTTGCCGATGACGGCGAAAAGTGGCAGCAGCCACCCATCCATCCCAACGAAGTGGCTTATCTTCAGTACACCTCCGGCTCAACCTCCACCCCCAAAGGCGTAATGGTGAGCCACGCCAACGTTTTGTACAACATCGAATACATTCACCGAGGCTTTCAGCACGATGCCGAAAGCGTTGCCGTAACGTGGCTTCCCCCCTTTCACGACATGGGGTTAATTGACGGATTGCTCAAACCTTTGTATCTGGGAATTCCCTCTTACTTCATGCCACCAGCGGCGTTTATTCAGAACCCGATGTCCTGGTTGGAAGCGATTTCGCGCTACAAAGCCACCCACAGCGGCGGGCCAAATTTTGCTTACGACTTGTGTGCTAGCAAAATCAGCAAAATCTTGGGCGATGGCGAAAAAATGCTCGACTTGAGTAGTTGGCGCGTGGCCTATAACGGCGCAGAACCCATCCACAAAGAAACCCTAGAGAGATTTACCAAAGCTTTTGAGCCCTGCGGTTTTCACGCCAATGCCTTTTGTCCTGCTTACGGAATGGCAGAAACCACGCTAAAAATTGCCACGGTTCGCAGCGGCGCAACACCGACTTTCTTACCTGTTGACGCGGGGGCGCTGGAAAATAATCACATTGTAGAAGTTTTGGAAGGCGATCGTGGCGCGAGAACTTTAGTCGGCTGCGGTTTCCCTGAATTTGGCACTAAAGTTGCGATCGTCAATCCCGAATCTCTGACGCAATGCCAGCCGCACGAAGTCGGAGAAATTTGGGTAGCTGGCGAAACAGTGACGCGAGGCTATTGGAATCGCCCAGAAGAGACAGAAAAAACCTTTCAAGCATATCTTTCAGATACCAGCGAAGGGCCATTTTTGCGAACAGGAGATTTAGGCTTTTTACGCGACGGAGAACTGTTTATTACAGGGCGACTCAAAGATTTGATTATCATCCGAGGTCGCAATCTTTACCCCCAAGATATAGAAAGAACGGCAGAGCAAAGTTACCCCACTTTACGGTTGGGGGCTAACGCAGCATTTTCCGTAAAAATTGCCGACACTGAACAACTCGTTATTGTCCAAGAAATAGAATCTCGCAAAACACCGACCAATAGCGAGGAAATTATCAGCGCCATCCGCGATCGCATTGCGATCGAATATGAAGTACAAGCCTATGGAGTAGTGCTGATTAAGCCGGGAAGCATTCCGAAAACTACCAGTGGTAAAATTCAACGTCGCGCCGCCTGTGCTGACTTTCTAGCTGACAAATTGGAAGTTGTCGTCAGTAGCATTTTAGAGTTAGCTGATTCGGTGGAAATCGAGAATCGCCTCACGCGAGAAAATCTGCTGACAGCCGAGTTAGCCGAACAGCAGGCACAGTTAGAAACCTATTTGCGACAGCAGGTAGCGAGGGTGCTGAAAGTCAGCATTTCTCAAATCCAATCAGCACAGGGTTTTAGTAACTTGGGTTTGGATTCATTGGCGGTCTTTGAATTTAAAAATCAGATCGAAACCGATCTAAAAATAGCTTTATCAATAGAAGACTTATTCCAGGAATTAAGCCTTGCTCAACTGGCTGAAAAAATTTTAGAAAAATTGGCAGAAGCGCCGAAAATAGCGTCTATTCAGGCAGTTTCTCGCCTACAAAACATCCCCCTGTCTTTTGCTCAAGAGCGCTTATGGTTCTTTGACCAATTGGAACCAGGAAACCCCTTTTATAACCTCTGCGGTGCAGTTCGGATCACAGGACAACTTAATGCAGAAGCACTCAGGCAAAGTATTGAGAAAATTATCGAGCGACACGAGATTTTGAGAACTGCGTTTGCCGCTGTGGAAGGGCAACCGATACAGGTTGTCGCTGCTGCGGGCGATTTCCAAATGCCGCTGATAGATTTGAGCTCACGCTCTCCAGACGATCGCCAGGCCGAGGTGCAAAGGCTGTCTGCGGAAGAAGCGCGAGCTCCCTTTGACTTGGGGCAAAGCTCTCTGCTGCGCGCCAAACTGCTGCGCCTGGGCGAAACAGAACACGTCTTACTTCTAACCGTGCATCATATCATTTTTGATGGTTGGTCCCTAGGCGTATTTCTCCGGGAGTTGGCAGAATTTTATCAAGCTTTTTCTAGCGATCGTTTACCCTTGCTTTCCCCGCTGCCAATTCAATACGCCGACTTTGCCACATGGCAGCGCCAGCAGTTGCAAGGAGAAATATTAGAGACGCAACTGGCTTACTGGAAGCAGCAGTTAAGTGGCAGCTTGCCGATTCTAAATTTACCAACAGACTTTCCTCGCCCCGCCGTTCAAACGTTCCAGGGTGCGAGACAAACTTGGGAGTTGCCCAAAGATTTGAGCTTGGCCCTGGCCGGGTTGGGCCAGCAAGAAAAAGCCACCCTATTTATGACGTTGCTGGCAGCCTTCAAGACGCTGCTTTACCGCTACACGGGGCAGACAGATATTTTAATTGGCTCTCCCATCGCCAGCCGCAATCTCCGCGAGATTGAATCATTAATTGGATTTTTTGTCAATACTTTAGTGCTGCGGTCTGACTTAAATGGAAATCCGACTTTTCGAGAGTTGCTAAGGAGCGTGCGAGAGGTGGCATTAGGCGCTTACGCGCATCAAGATGTACCGATTGAGAAGCTGGTCGAGGAGTTGCAGCCAGAGCGAGATTTGAGCTACTCGCCACTGTTTCAAGTGGGGTTTGCCTTGCAAAACGGCTTGACGCAGACTCTAGAATTGCCAGGGCTGACATTAAATTCCCATGAAATTGATACCGAAACCGCTAACTTTGACTTGACGCTATTTCTGGAAGAAACCGAGCGGGGGTTGACGGCGACGTGGGAGTACAGCACGAATCTGTTCCAACCCAGCACGATCGCGCGGATGCACGGGCATTTTCAGATTTTGCTGGAAGGAATTATCGGCAATGCCGACACGCGCATTTCAGAGTTGCCATTGTTGAGCGATCGCGATCGGCATCAACTCCTAATCGAGTGGAATAATACGCAAGTCGATTATCCAAAAGATTCCACCATTCACCAATTATTTGAAGCGCAGGTCGATCGAAATCCCGATACAATTGCAGTCGTATTTGAAGACCAAAAACTTACCTACCGCGAACTGAATGAACGAGCAAATCAAGTCGCGCACTACCTGCAAAAACTCGGTGTAAAACCAGAAGTTTTGGTGGGAATTTGTACGGAGCGATCGCTCGACATGATTGTCGGTTTGCTCGGCATTCTCAAAGCAGGCGGCGCTTACGTTCCCATCGATCCGAGTTATCCCCTAGAGCGCATTGCCTATATTTTGTCAGATGCTCGAGTAAAAATCCTTGTAACTGAGCAAAAAATGCTGGCTTTACTGCCAGAACAGGAAGCGCAATTGGTATGCTTGGATGCAGATTGGGGTAGAATTTCTCAACAGAGCCAAGCGAACCCCGACCAACGCGCTAACTCCGACAACTTAGCCTACACCATTTACACTTCCGGCTCTACAGGAAAACCAAAAGGCGTACAAATCTACCACCAGTCTTTGGTCAACTTCTTAAATTCCATGCGCGAGGCTCCGGGATTAACAGAGTCGGACATTTTACTGGCGGTCACTACCATCTGTTTTGATATTGCGGCTCTAGAAATTTATCTGCCCTTGATGGTAGGGGCAAAGATAGTATTAGCAAGTCGAGAAGTCACCGCCAATGGCGAACTATTGCTCTCTACATTGCAGAACTGTGGTGTCACAGTTTTGCAAGCAACGCCTGCCACATGGCGCTTGTTGCTGGCGGCTGGCTGGGAAAGTAGCCCTCAATTAAAAATGCTCGCCGGCGGCGAAGCCTTGCCACGAGAACTGGCCGATCGGCTATTAGAAAAAGGCGGTTCTCTGTGGAATATGTACGGGCCAACAGAAACGACAGTTTGGTCAACAACTTGCCACGTCAATGCTTTGGAATCTCGGCATCGACGCCAAAATGTTCCTGAGACGATCGGACGCCCGATCGCGAATACTGAAATCTACATTCTCGATGGCAATCTCCAAGCGGTTCCGGTGGGAATTGTTGGCGAACTGCACATCGGCGGTGACGGATTGGCTAGAGGTTATCTGAATCGCCCGGAATTAAACGCCGAAAAATTTATTTCTCACCCATTCCGCGATCGCCCGGGGGCGCGCCTGTACAAAACCGGGGACTTAGCCCGATACCTGAGCGATGGAAATATCGAATATGTCGATCGCATTGACAATCAGGTCAAGGTGCGGGGCTTCCGCATCGAACTCGGCGAGATTGAAGCGGCATTAAGCCAGCACCCGAACGTGCGACAAGCTGTGGTTGTGGTTCGAGAAGATGAACCAGGCAATAAATGTTTAGTGGCTTATGCAGTGCTCAGCCAAGAGGGCGCGATCGCCGCAAGTGAATTGCGTTCTTTCCTGAAGGAGAAGCTGCCGGAATATATGCTGCCTTCGGCTTTTGTGCTGCTAGATGCGCTGCCGCTGACGCCGAATGGAAAAGTAGACCGCAAAGCGCTGAAAGCGCCCGATACAGAAAACTTCCCATTAAACGCCGCTTTGGCACCTCGCACTCCGGAAGAACAGTTACTCGCTGAAATTTGGAGCAATGTACTCGGCGTCAAACAAATAGGAATTGGCGACAATTTCTTCGAGCTCGGAGGACATTCCCTGCTAGCAACGCAACTGATTGCTAAAGTGCGAGAAACGTTTCAGGTAGAGTTGCCGCTGCGGAGTTTGTTTCAGTCTCCGACGGTGGAAAGTTTGGCAGAAGCGATCGCCATCGCTAAAGCGCAGCAGGCGATCGAATCTCGCCCCATTGCACAACTGCCGGAAATCGTCCCCGATCCTCAAAATCGCTGGGAACCTTTTCCGCTCAATGAAATGCAGCAGGCTTACTGGATCGGGAGAAATAGCTTTTTTGAAATGGGAAATGTCGCCATTCACGGCTATGTAGAAATTGAAGGTGACGATATAGATTTAGAGCGGTTTAGCCTCGCGTGGCAGCGAGTGGTGGAACGCCACGATATGCTGCGCGCGATCGTCCATCCAGACGGGCAACAGCAAATTTTAGAAACAGTGCCAGCTTATGCAATTCCAGTATTAGATTTGCGCGGACAAAGCCCAGAGGCGGTGAATTCCCAACTCGAAGCAATTCGCGAATCCCTGTCTCACCAAGTGCTGCCGCTCGATCGCTGGCCACTTTTCGACATTCGCGCCTCGCTTATACGCGATCGCCGCATCCGCTTGCACGTCAGCATTGACGCCTTGTGCATTGACGGTTGGAGCTATCAAATTCTCTTCGGAGATTTGGTGAGGTTTTACCGCAATCCCAACGCAGCGATTCCCTACGGGATAGCTCCGCCGCGCGCGCCTTTGCAACTGTCATTCCGCGACTACGTTTTAGCTGCGATCGCGCTCCAAGATTCCTCATTTTTCCAGCAATCTTTAGAGTATTGGAAAAATCGCCTCGCCACTCTGCCACCAGCGCCCGAACTCCCCTTAGCCAAGCATCCGAGTTCCCTGACACAGCCTCGCTTCAAGCGCTGGAGCGCTCAGTTAGAGCCGGAAACCTGGAAAAAACTTAAAGCCAGAGCCGCGCGATCGGCGCTTTCTCCGACAAGCGTTTTGCTGGCTGCTTATGCCGAAGTTCTTAGCCTGTGGAGCAAAAGCCCTCGGTTTACCCTCAACGTGCCGCGCTTCAATCGCCTTTTACTCCACCCGCAAGTCAACGACATTATCGGCGAGTTTGCCTCGTTTACTTTGCTGGAGGTAGACAACTCGCGCCGAGAAAGTTTTGAAGTGCGGGCGAAACGCCTGACTCAGCAGCTTTGGCACGATTTAGAGCACCAGTACGTCAGCGGCGTGCGCGTTTTGCGAGAATTGGCGCAACTGCACCGGATGACATCGGCGGCACCGATGCCAGTGGTATTCACGACTAATCCGCAGAATAACGCCGGACAAAGCGATTCTTCCATACTGGGCGCGATCACAGAAATCGGAGAGGTTGTTTATGTCGTCGGTCAAACTCCCCAAGTTTGGATAGACAATCAGTACAGCGAAGCTGGCGGCACTCTATTCTTGAACTGGGATGCGGTGGAAGAACTCTTCCCGCCAGGGATGATTGACGATATGTTTGACGCCTATTGCCACCTGTTGCAGCGCCTCGCAAGCTCGGAGTCAGCTTGGCAGGGAACGGCGCAGTTGCAGCAGCAACCCGTGGCTAAGGGCATCGAAGCACCCATTCCCGATGTATTGCTGCACGAATTGTTTGCTGAGAAAGTCACGTCGCGATCGCAGCAATCCGCCGTGATTACTTCAACGCGCACCCTCACCTACGAGGAACTATATCTGCGATCGAATCAAGTCGCTCACCGATTGCGGAAGCTGGGAGCTCGCCCTAACCAGTTGGTTGCCGTGGTTATGGAAAAAGGATGGGAGCAAATCGTCGCTGTGCTGGGCATTCTGGCATCCGGGGCAGCTTATTTGCCCGTAGATGCGGCGCTGCCAAAAGAGCGGCTGTGGTATTTGCTGGAAAATGGCGAAGTTGAGATTGTTTTGACGCAATCTCAGTTAAATCAGCGCCTGGAATGGCCGGAAAATGTGCGGCGAATTTGTCTCGATAACGACGAATTGGCTGCCGAAAGCAGCGAAGCTTTAGAGGCGGTGCAGGAACCGGAAGATTTAGCTTATGTGATTTATACTTCCGGCTCAACAGGCTTGCCGAAAGGCGTGGCGATCGCGCATCGCGGTGCAGTCAATGCGATCGCTCAGACCAACCAAGTGTTTAATGTGGCCGAGTGCGATCGCGCGATCGCAGTCACCGCACTGCACCACGATATGTCGGTTTACGATATCTTCGGCATCCTAGCAGCCGGAGGAGCGATCGTCATTCCTGATGCCACACAACGGCTAGACCCCGCTCACTGGGCCCAATTGATGGTAAAAGAGCGCGTCACCATTTGGAACTCGGTGCCGCCGATGATGGAAATGCTGCTCGATTACGCTGGCGGACGTTCTGAAGTGTTGCCAGAGTGCTTGCGCTGGGCGTTTCTCGGCGGAGACTGGATACCGATAACCCTGCCTGAGAGGTTAAGGGCGATCGTCAAAGAATGTCGCGTTGTCAGTGTCGGCGGGCCAACGGAAACTACCCTTTGGAATATTTGGTATCCGGTAGAAACTGTTGATTCTTCTTGGAACAGCATTCCCTACGGATCGCCGATCGCCAATACACGCTATTACATTTTGAATCAAAGGCTAGAAGACTGTCCCGTCTGGGTTGCCGGCGAGATGTGCTGTGCCGGAGTTGGACTGACAAAAGGATACTGGCGGAATGAAGAAAAAACTCGCGCCAGCTTCGTCACACACCCCGTCACAGGCGAACGCTTGTACCGAACGGGAGATTTAGGGCGCTTCCTTCCTGACGGGAATATCGAATTTTTAGGGCGAGAAGACTTCCGCATCAAAATTCGGGGATACCGCATCGAGGCGGGAGAAATTGAAGCCGCTTTGAACCAGCACCCGGCAGTGCGATCGTGTGTAGTAACGGCATTCGGGGAAGATCGCAGTCAGAAACGGTTAATAGCGTATGTGGTTCCCCAACAAAATGCAGCGCCAGAAACTTGCGAATTGCGGCAATTTCTCAGCCAAAAGCTGCCCGAATATATGCTGCCGTCTGCCTTTGTCATGCTGGAGGCGCTGCCGCTATCTGCCAATGGAAAAGTAGACCGCAAAGCTCTTCCGGCACCGAATGCCGCCTTCCTTCCGAAAACCTTTGTCGCGCCTAACACCCCGGTTGAAAAAGTTCTCGCAGGCATCTGGGCTGAAATACTCGGAGTGGAAAAAATCGGCATTCACGACAACTTTTTTATCGATTTAGGAGGGCACTCCCTATTAGCAACGCAAATCATCTCAGCCGTGCGCGACACCTTCGGGGTAGATGTCCCCCTGCGCTCCTTCTTCGAGTCGCCTACCGCATCCGAGCAAGCAGCTGCCCTGGTGGAAAATCCCGCGCAGCGAGAGAACGTTGAAAATACCGCTCAATTGCTGCTGAGTCTTGCGGAACTTTCCGATGAAGAAGTAGAGCGAATGCTAGCCGAGAAAACTTCTCTCCCCGATCGGGAATTGGCGATCGCCTCTCCATCTACTTATTAATTCCAGCAGTCTAGTCAAAATTAATCAGGGTCAAATGAGCTATTTGAAACTATCTGCAAAAAAACGCGCATTGCTGGAAGTGATGCTACGAGAAAAGGGGGTAGAATCCTCAAGCGATCGCAGAATTCCTAGAAGGAAAGAAGGCGACTCGCTCCCCTTGTCTTTCGCCCAGCAACGGCTGTGGTTTTTCGACCAGTTCGAGGCGGGAAAATCTTTCTACAATCTCCCAGGCGCTATCCGGCTCAAAGGCAAATTAAATGTGGCCGTGTTGGAGCAAACTTTCAACGAAATCGTCAACCGGCACGAAGCTTTGCGATCGACTTTTACTGAGGTTCAGGGACAGCCAATTCAAGTCATTGCTCCTCCTGGAACTCCCCTGCGACTGCCAGTAATAGACCTGCGAGAACTGCCCCAGAGCGATCGAGAGGCAGCCGTAAACCAGCTATCTGCAAAGGAAGCGCAACAGCCCTTTGACTTAGAACGAGGCCCCTTGCTGCGGACATCTTTGCTACAGCTTAGCCAAGAAGAATACGTTTTGCTGCTGACGATGCACCACATCGTTTCAGATGGCTGGTCCATAGGAGTGCTGGCGCGGGAACTCGCGGCAATTTACGAAGCCTTATCCGCCGGAAACCAACCGCAGCTTCCAGAGCTTCCCGTGCAGTATGCCGACTTTGCGATCTGGCAGCGCAACTGGCTCAGCGGCGAAGTGCTGCAAACTCAGCTTGCGTACTGGAAGCAGCAGTTGGAGGGAGCGCCTCCCTTGCTGGAACTGCCTGCCGATCGACCCCGACCTCCAATTCAGACCTCCGAAGGCGCCACCCAGTCGCTATTGCTGTCTCAGGAGCTGACAGCCGCCCTCAAAAACCTCAGCCAGCGGGAGGACGTTACCCTGTTTATGACGCTGCTGGCGGCATTTAAAACGCTGCTTTACCGCTATACAGGGCGGACAGACTTGCTAGTCGGCTCGCCGATCGCCAACCGCAACCGCGCGGAAATAGAAGGGCTCATTGGCGTATTCGTCAATACGCTGGTGTTGCGGACTGACGTTGCCGGCGATCCTACTTTTCGAGAATTGCTTCAACGCTTGCGCGAGGTGACTTTGGGAGCCTACGCGCACCAAGACTTGCCATTTGAGAAACTGGTTGAGGAACTGCAACCCGATCGCAGTCTGAGTTATAACCCGGTATTTCAGGTTATGTTCCAGTTGCGGAATAACCCCATGCCGCCCTTGGATCTGGCCGGATTAACTTTAAGTCTGCTCGAGGTCGAAACGAATACGACGCAGTGTGATTTGAGCTTGGATTTAGAAGAAGTGGGGGAAAGGCTGCAAGCCTCAGTGCAATACAGCACGGATTTGTTCGATCGCGCCACCATTACCCGGATGCTCGGACACCTGCAAACCTTGTTGGAAGGTATCGCCGCTCATCCAGAGCAGCATCTCTCCAGCTTGCCCCTGCTGACTGCTGCGGAAAAGCAGCAATTGCTGGACTGGAATAACACCAATACGGGTTATTTGCCCGACCAGTGCCCGCAGGATCTGTTTGAAAAACAGGTGCAGCAAACCCCCGACGCCCCGGCGGCAGTCTTTGACAACCAGCAGCTAACCTACCGACAGCTCAACGCCAAGGCAAACCAAATCGCCCATTACTTGCAAAAGCTGGGAGCAAGGAAAGAGGTGCTGGTGGGCGTTTGCGCCGATCGCTCCCTGGGGGCGATCGCGGCTTTTCTGGGCGTCCTCAAAGCAGGTGCAGCCTACCTGCCCCTAGACCCTGCTTACCCGCCGAAGCGCTTGGCTTATATGCTCGAAGACGCCGGGGCACCACTGCTGCTGACGCAACAACACCTGTTAAACAAGCTCCCCCCGCACTCCTGCAAAGTCGTTTGTTTGGACGCAGACTGGGAGCAAGTTGCCCTGGAGAGCGAAGAAAACCCCTCTAACACAGCCACGCCTGAAAACCTCGCTTACGTTACCTACACCTCGGGTTCTACTGGACGCTCTAAAGGGGTGGCAGTCAATCGCAGCAGTCTGGTAAATGCCTATTTAGGCTGGAAAACCGCTTATGAGCTTCGCTCTGGGGTAACATCTCACCTGCAGATGGCCAGTTTCTCCTTCGACGTTTTTAGCGGCGACTTGATGCGATCGCTGTGTTCTGGCGGCAAACTGGTGCTGTGCGATCGCGATTTGCTGCTCGCGCCGCAGGAACTCTACGAACTGATGCGGCAGCAAAAGATCGACTTTGCCGAATTCGTTCCCGCCGTCTTGAGGAACCTGATCCAGTACCTAGAAGAGAGCGGACAGCGGCTCGACTTTATGAAAATCGTCGTCTGCGGCTCAGACAGTTGGTATGCCTCGGAATATGAAAAATTCCGGCAATTTTGCGGCCCTGAAACTCGGTTGATTAACTCCTTTGGCATCACTGAAGCCACCATCGACAGTTGCTATTTTGAAAGCGCGACGGGAAATTTAGCGGGCGAGCAGTTAGTGCCCATCGGACGGCCCTTTCCCAACACCCAGCTTTACATCTTAGACGCTTCCTTGCAGCCCGTGCCGATCGGGGTTCCCGGAGAACTGCACGTCGGCGGTGCAGGCTTGGCGCGAGGCTATCTCAACCGCCCCGAATTAACTGCTGAGAAATTCATTGCCAACCCCTTCTGCGAAGAAATTTCTGCTTTCGGGCCTTCAAATCGCCTTTACAAAACTGGGGATTTAGCTCGCTACTTGCCAGACGGCAATATCGAGCTAATTGGTCGCATTGACAATCAGGTGAAAATTCGCGGCTTCCGCATCGAGCTCGCAGAGATTGAGGCGGCACTCTCCCAGCATCCGGCAGTGCGGGAAAGCGCGGTTTTGGTGTGGGAAAAGGCGAATGCTCGCAAGCGTCTCGTCGCTTACGTCGTCCCCGACGCCCGAGAGCAAAATTCTTCACTCTCTTCTAGCGAGCTGCGCCAGTTCCTGCAAGAACGCTTGCCAGAGTATATGGTGCCGTCTGCCTTCGTCTTGCTGGAGAAACTGCCTCTAACGCCTAACGGCAAGCTCGATCGGGCTGCGCTCCCAGCGCCAGACTTGACGCGATCCGACTTGGAAGAGACTTTCGCGGCTCCTGGCAGCAGCCTCGAGCAGCAGCTAGCCAGTATTTGGATGGAGGTTCTCGGAATCGAGCGAGTGGGCATACACGACAACTTTTTCGAGTTGGGCGGAGATTCGATTCTCAGCATTCAGATTGTCGCCAAAGCCAATCGAGCGGGGATTCAACTGACTCCCAAACTGCTATTCCAGCACCAGACGATCGCGTTTCTGGCAGCCGCTGCTGGCACTGTCGAGGCTGTGCGAGCCGAGCAAAAACCGGTGACGGGCGCGGTGCCGCTGACTCCCGTGCAGCAGTGGTTCTTTGAAGAAAATTTTGCCTTTGGGCATCACTGGAATCAAGCCGTGATGTTAGAAGTGCGGCAACCCCTCGAAGCAGTGCTGCTGGAGCGAGCGTTCGCGCAACTTCTGACGCACCACGACGCCCTGCGCCTGCGCTTTGCCCCCGGCGAATCTGGCTGGCAGCAGTTCAATGCGGAACCGGGGGGAGCCGTGCCGTTTGAAAAATTAGATTTATCTAATGTGTTGACAAATGAGCAAAATTGTGCTATTTTGTCTAAAGCCGATTCACTACAGGCAAGCTTAAACCTGTCAGAAGGACCGATCGCGCGCGCTGTTCTGTTCGATCTGGGGGCGCAGCAACCTTCGCGCCTGCTAATAGTTATCCACCACTTAGCTGTCGATGGCGTATCGTGGCGAATTTTGCTCGAAGACTTGCAGAATGCCTGCGAACAGTTGAGCAGGGGTCTTGCAATCTCGCTGCCGCCGAAGACGACATCTTTCAAACATTGGGCACAGCGGCTGGTTGAATATGCTCAGTCAGAAGCATTGCACCAAGAATTCGATTACTGGCTGGCACACCTGCAAAAGCCGATTTCTCCCCTGCCAGTAGATTTCGCTGGGGGAAGCAATGCGGTAGCGCAGTCGCGCATCGTGTCGGTGGCGATCGCTGCTGAAGACACTAACGTCTTGCTGCACGAAGTTCCCAAAGTCTACCGAACCCAAATTAACGACGTGCTGCTGGCAGCACTGGCGTGGGCGTTTGCCCAGTGGACCAGAGAGCGCTCGCTGCTGGTTGATTTAGACGGGCACGGGCGGGAAGATATCTTCCCAGATGCAGACGTTTCGCGGACTGTAGGTTGGTTTACTTCCGTGTTTCCGGTACTGCTGTCGATCGGCGAAGCTTCCACTCCCGCAGATGGCTTAAAGGCTGTGAAAGAACAGTTGCGCGCCATCCCAAATCGCGGTATGGGTTACGGGTTACTGCGATATCTCGGCGGCGAAATTTCCCAGAAACTGATCTCCCTCCCGACCGCCGAGGTGAGTTTCAATTACTTCGGACAGTTCGACCAAGTTCTCCCTGAATCATCTTTATTTGCCCTGTCTGGGGAATCCGTCGGGCAGCCTTTCAGTCCCGAAGGAAACCGCAGCTATTTGATAGAAATTAACGGATTTGTTGCGGGCGGGCAGTTGCGAATGGATTGGACTTACAGCGAGGAAATTCACCGACGTTCTACGGTGGAGAATTTAGCGCAAAAATTTGCCGAAGCGCTGCGAGCGATCGCCCTGGCTTCCCAGGAACCCGAAGCATTCGGCTGCACTCCCTCTGACTTTGCAGAATTCAAGTGGAGTCAGTGGACGCAAAACGACCTAGAAGACATTCTTTCAGCAATTGGAAAAGTTTGAAATGGGCAAAGCAAACGTTGAAGATTTTTACCCCCTCTCGCCCATGCAGCAGGGGATGCTCTTTCACACCCTCTACTCTCCCAACTCCGGAGTTTATTTCGAGCAATTAACTTGCACGCTTCGCAAACTGGCGAACGCGCAGGCATTCAAGCAGGCGTGGCAGCACGTGACGGATCGACATCCCATCTTGCGTACTTCCTTCGTCTGGGAAGGCGTCAAAGAACCCGTTCAAGTCGTGTACCGGCAAGTCCAACTGCCTTGGGAGGAGTGCGACTGGCAAGGGCTCGCGCCCGCAGCACAGCAACAGCAGCTAGAAACCTTTCTCAAAAGCGATCGCGATCGGGGTTTCGATATGCGGCAACCGCCGTTGATGCGGATGACTCTCATCAAACTGGCAAAAGATACTTATTATTTCATCTGGAGCCACCACCACCTGCTGCTAGATGGCTGGTCTAACCCCACGATCCTCACAGAAGTCTTTGATTTTTACCAAGCCGAACTCAACGGCGAGCAATTGTCCTTGCCGCGCCCGCGCCCCTATCGCGACTACATTGTGTGGATACAGCAGCAGAATTTGTCTGAGGCTGAGTCGTTTTGGCGGCAGCGCCTCCAAGGCTTTACCGCACCCACGCCGTTGCCAATTGAGCGGAATTTTGGGTCCGCAGCGGGAGAAGAAAGCGATCGGGAACAGCAAATCCTGCTGCCTGTAGCGACAACAGCAGCGCTGCGATCGTTAGCTCGGCAGCAGCAATTGACGCTGAACACTCTAGTGCAAGGAGCCTGGGGGCTGCTTCTGAGCCGCTACAGCGGCGAGGAAGACATCATTTTTGGAACGGTTGTCTCCGGTCGTCCACCAGACTTGGCGGGAGTAGAATCGATGGTGGGGCTGTTCGTCAACACCCAGCCCGCGCGCGTCAAGATTCGCCCAAAAGACTCGCTGCTGTCTTGGCTCAAGCAGTTGCAGGATCGACAAATAGAGGCGCGGCAGTACGAATACAGCCCCTTGGTAGAGGTGCAGCGGTGGAGCGAAGTCCCGGGCACGCTGCCTTTGTTTGACACCCTGGTAGTTTTTGAGAACTATCCCTTAGAGTCTTCTTTGCAGAAGCGGGTTAAAAACCTGGAAATAGAAAGCGTTCTTTCTTTTGAAAAGACGAACTATGCCCTAACGCTGACGGTGGTGCCGGGTGAGGAGTTGGCGCTCAAAATTGGTTACAACAGCAACCGCTTTGAGGACAGTGCGATCGCGCGGATGCTCGGACACCTGCAAACTTTACTAGAGGGAATGACTGCCAATCCTGAGCGGAAACTGTCAGAATTGCCCCTATTGAGCGCCGCCGAACGCCAGCAATTACTTGTCCAGTGGAACGACACCCAAGCGGATTACCCCAAAAATTCCTCAATTCACGAATTATTTGCAGCGCAAACAGAGCGAACCCCAGATGCAGTAGCTGCAATTTGCGAAAATGAACAATTGACTTACCGCGAATTGAATGCCAAAGCCAACCAAATCGCGCATTACCTGCAATCTCTAGGTGTAAAACGCGAAGTTTTGGTGGGAATTTGCTTAGAGCGATCGCTGGAAATGCTGGTAGCCATTTTGGGCATTTTAAAAGTCGGTGCCGCTTACGTTCCTGTCGATCCTGCTTATCCCCAAGAACGCCGATCCTTCATGCTGGCGGACGCAAAAGTTCCGATGCTTTTGACTCAAAAAAACCTCCTAGAAACCCTCCCCGAACACAGCGCAAAAGTCGTCTGTATCGACGCCGAATGGGAGGAAATTTCCCGCCAGAGCGATCGCAACCCCGCTGTTAAAGTGGAAGCCGAAAACCTCGCTTACGTCCTCTACACTTCCGGCTCCACAGGCACTCCCAAAGGCGTACTCGGCACCCACCGAGGCACAGTCAATCGCTGTTTTTGGAACCCCTACCCTTTTATCGAAAAAGATATTTGCTGTCAAAAAACGTCCTTAAATTTTGTCGATTCGGTTTGGGAAATTTTTGCTCCTTTGCTGCATGGGTTGCCCACTGTGATTATTCGCGATCGAGCCGTCAAAGATATTAACCAATTCAT
Source organism: Microcoleus sp. D3_18_C4 (assembly GCF_036702355.1). Taxonomy (NCBI): domain Bacteria; kingdom Bacillati; phylum Cyanobacteriota; class Cyanophyceae; order Oscillatoriales; family Microcoleaceae; genus Microcoleus; species Microcoleus sp. D3_18_C4. Next base: position 100,495 of record NZ_JAUBTF010000005.1, on the reverse strand, counting down.
TCAGACTTTATCAAAACAAAATGTAACGCGACTGGTGCTGGTTCCTTCTTTGTTGCGCGCTATCTTAGATTCATTCCCTGATGTAGACAGGCGTTTGCCTCAATTAAAATATTGGATTTGCAGCGGAGAAACTCTGCCGCTGGAACTTTGCCAGCAATTTCGAGAGCAGATGCCCCAACGGGTATTAATCAATCTTTATGGCTCTTCTGAAGTAGCTGCGGACGTGACGTGGTACGATGCAACTCACTGTGTTGAGAAAGTTCCCATCGGTCGCCCGATCGCCAACACGCAAATTTATCTGCTCGACCGCAATTTGCAACCCGTTCCCATAGGAATTCCCGGCGAGATTTACGTCGGCGGCGATGGATTGGCACAGGGCTACTTAAACCGCCCCGACTTAACCTCGGAGAAATTCATTCCTAACCCGTTTGGACAAGAAAAATTAGATTTTCTCGGTAATTCTCATCAAAAAGTTTTGTTCACAACAGGCGATATCGGTTGTTACCTGCCGGATGGTAATATAGAATTTCTGGGCCGTGACGATTGCCAAGTAAAAATTCGCGGTTTCCGCATCGAACTAGGAGAAATAGAGGCAGCACTTTCTCAACATTCTTCTGTGTCCACCGCTGCTGTTTTGCTTCAAGAAAAAGCACCGGGCAGTCAACGCCTAGTCGCTTACCTAGTTCCTAACTCAGGGCTCATAAATCAGCACCCAGAACTTATTTCCGAACTGCGTTCATTCTTGAAGCACAAACTGCCCGATTACATGGTGCCTTCAGCTTTTGTGCTATTAGATGCGCTGCCACTAACGCCCAACGGAAAAATTGACCGCCTCGCCTTATCTCAAAGGTGCGATTACGTTTCTGAGGAAACAGCCTTCACTGAGCCACAAACGCCCACAGAGGCAGAAATCGCTGAGATTTGGACTGCTCTTTTAGGGCTAGAAAAAGTAGGAACTAACCAAAACTTTTTTGACCTCGGCGGTCACTCTCTGATGGCAACACAGTTAATATCGCGAGTGCGATCGTGCTTTGGGGTAGAGTTAGCGCTGTGCGATTTTTTTGCCGCTCCCACCATTGAGAATTTAGCTGAACTAATCGAGGAAGAAATTCTGGCAAACGCCGATTCTAACCAGATAGATAAATTGCTCGCTCTCTTAGAAAAGAGTGATGGAGACTCAGCACAAACTGTGATGCTGACTGAGTAAATATCGGCTTGGTGAAAAAACACAAACAGCCCTTTTATCCTTAAGGCTTCGGTGGGGATAGGAGATAATAAAAACCCTCTAAAAGGATTGATTCGGGATGAGTAAACTAACAGTACAAGCCAAAGATTGTCAAGATGTAATGCAGCCCTTAAAAGCCTGTGTTACCCCACTTGAAAAAAAGTTAATGGAGCTATTCAGTGCTTCAGAAAAGTCCTTTTTGGCAGAAGAAGCAATGGAGGAGCGAATTTCGGGCCTAGTTCAAGACTTTTTGTACGCAAAAACCGCTAGTACAGATATTGACTTAGAGTTAATTATTCAGGAGTTTAGGGAAAACAAAATTCCCGCCCTTCCTACAGATGTTGGGAATTATATCGATGATTTGACCCAAACCCTCGTTGCCCATTCCATTCACACATCTTCCCCCCGATATATCGGTCACATGACAAGCGCACTTCCCTATTTTGTGCGCCCGATCGCGAAGCTTTTAACCGCGATGAATCAAAATTTGGTCAAGATGGAAACTGCCAAAGTTTTAAGCCCCTGCGAGCGCCAGACTTTGGCAATGATGCACCGATTAATTTACGATTTTTCTGAGGATTTTTATAACCAGCACATTCAAAAAAGTGACAGCACGCTCGGTATCATGACAACGGGCGGCACCCTAGCTAATATTACAGCTTTGTGGTGCGCTCGCAACGCTTCTTTAGGGCCAAAAAATAACTTTAGTGGCATTGAAAAAGAAGGCTTGTACGCAGCTTTAGAGTTTTACGGCTACAAGGGAATGGTGATAATCGGCTCCAATTTGATGCACTATTCTTTTGAAAAGGCTGCTGGTTTATTAGGCATTGGCGATCGCAATCTCCTAAAAATTCCCACTGATTGCAATCACCGCATGGATTTGGCAGCGCTGCGCCAAACTGTGGCCGAATGTCGCGATCGCAATCTGCACATTCTGGCAATTATCGGTATTGGAGGCAGCACCGATTCGGGAAGTATCGATCCGCTTCCAGAAATAGCCGCGATCGCCCAAGAAGCAAACGCTCACTTTCACGTCGATGCCGCTTGGGGCGGGCCCGTGCTTTTTTCCGAACGTCACCGGCACAAATTCGCAGGCATTGAACTAGCAGATTCCGTCACCATAGATGGACACAAACAAATGTATTTGCCAATGGGAATTGGTCTGGTTTTATTCCGCAATCCCCAAACCGCCAAAGTTATTGAAAAACACGCACCCTACACGGTGCGAAAAGACTCCATCGATTTAGGCAAGCGCTCTCTCGAAGGATCTCGACCAGGTGCGAGTTTGTACTTGCAAGCCGCCTTGAATATCATCGGCCATCAAGGCTATGAATTTTTGATAGATGGAGGCATCCATAAAACGCAGCACTTGGCCAATTTAATTCGGGAAAATCCAGCCTTTGAATTGCTGCTAGAACCAGAAATTAATATTCTTTTATACCGCTACATTCCAGAAACATTCAGGGAAAAAGCAGCCAAACAACAACTAACCGAAGCAGACAATCATTTCATTAATCAATTTAACGAGCGCCTTCAGGAAGCCCAGCGGCAAGCCGGTCACACCTTCGTATCGCGAACAACCCTGCAAAACACCTGTTATGGCAAAACCATTCCCATTGTTGCTTTTCGAGTCGTCCTTGCCAACCCCCTTACCACTGAAGCAGATATCAACATTGTTTTAAACGACCAGCTCAAAATAGCAGCAAAGCTTTCCTTAACTATCACAAACAGCGACCACTGCGAGGAGGTGAATCATCATGTCTACTAATCGTTCAGAACGACTAAAAAACCTCTCGCCCCAGAAGCGAGCGCTCCTCCTCAAAGCATTGGGCAAACAGGCAGTACAGGCTGAGCAATCTCAGCGCATTCCCAGGCGATCGCAGCAACATACGGCTCCCCTTTCTTTTGCCCAGCAACGGCTGTGGTTTCTCGATCGATTGTCTCCCGAAAACCCTGCCTACAACCTTCCTGCTGCTGTGCGTTTGCAAGGGCAATTGAATTTGTCGGCACTGCAACAAACACTCAATGAAATTGTCCGGCGTCACGAAGTTTTACGCACTGCTTTTGCAGAAGTGGACGGGGAACCTGTCCAACTGATTTCTCCTTCCTTGGATTTCGCTTTGTCGGTGGTAAACTTGCGACATTTACCAGAAACTGAGCAGCAAGCTGAAATAGAGCAGCGTACTCTTGAAGAAGCCCAACGCCCCTTTGACTTAACGCGAGATCCCTTACTGCGGGCCACTCTGCTGCAACTGGGTGCGGCAGAATATGTGTTGCTGCTGACAATACACCACATTATTTCTGATGGTTGGTCTATGGGGGTATTGGTGCGAGAAGTAGCCGCACTTTATGAAGCTTTTTCCACTGACAAACCCTCCCCGCTGCCTGAACTTCCCGTGCAGTATGCCGACTTCGCCAGTTGGCAGCGGCAGCATTTCCACGGAGAGAAATTAGAAAAACAGCTCGCTTATTGGAAACAGCAATTGGGAGGCGGTTTAGCTGTACTGTCAACAGATAAGCAGCGCTCTCCCGTGCAAACTTTCCGAGGGTCGCAGCAATCTTTTGTTATTTCTGCTTCTTTAACTGAAAGGCTGAAAACGCTCGCGCAGCAACAAGATGTCACGCTATTTATGACGTTGTTGGCAGCATTTCAATCATGGCTATCCTGCCACATAAAGCAGGATAACCTCGCTATTGGCTCTCCTATTGCCAACCGGACATTCCTTGAATTAGAGGAACTAATTGGATTTTTTGTCAATACTTTAGTGCTACGAATTGACACCGCCGGTCATCCAACTTTCCGCGAACTACTCGGTCGAACACGCGAGGTAGCGTTAGCAGCTTACGCTCACCCCGATGTTCCTTTTGAAAAGCTTGTGGAGGAATTGCAGCCGGAGCGAAATCTCAGCTATAACCCGCTGTTTCAAGTGTGGTTTGTACTCCAGAATGCACCCATGCCACCCCTGGAGTTAGCTGGTTTGACCTTGAGCATTTTGGAATTCGATGTCGGTATGTCGAGACACGACTTAAGCCTCACTCTCTGGGAGGATTCAGAAGGAATTCAAGGCTTATTTGAGTACAAAACAGACTTATTTGAGGCTGCGACTATTGCCCGAATGGTGAGAGGTTTTCAAATCCTCCTCAACCAGGTAGTCATCCAGTCAGATATCAGAATCGACGACTTGGCAGAAATTCTTGCCGAAGCAGAAAGGCAGCACCAAATCGAGCAGCAAAAACAAATTCATCTTTCGGGAATTCAAAAATTAAAAATGGCTAAACGCAAAGTTATGAAAAGTTGAAAATGATGGCTCATATCAATTCCGGTTGCATTGGAATGATTAAACCGCAGAGAACGCAGAGAACGCAGAGGAAGAGAACAGAGAGATGAATAGTTCCGGTGCTAACGGATTTGATATCAATCTCTCAAGTTTTTTCGGGAAAAAGAGATAAATTTTTCACCAAACCAAAAACTATGACAAATACAGAAACAAAGAATCTCAATTCCCAAAAGTTAGGATTGGTTAGGCGCAAAGCCGTCAGCCTGTCCTCAGAGGAATTAGTCAAAACCGCCTACCTCCAGCCCGAAAACCTTCTACCTCTAGTTGTTCAGCCAACCGTAGAAAAATTAAATCTCGCAGGTTGGGCACAGAACAATCGCTCATCAATTGAAACGCAGTTATGGAAGCACGGAGGAATACTTTTTCGAGGCTTTGAAGTTGGCGGGGTGAAGGGTTTCGAGCAGTTTATTCAAACTATTGCTGGCGACTTGTTGGAATATTCTTTTCGCTCAACTCCGCGCAGTCAGGTGAGCGGAAATATCTACACTTCCACCGAGTATCCTGCCGAGCAATTCATCCCACTGCACAATGAAATGGCTTATTCTCGCAATTGGCCGCTGAAAATCGCTTTTTTCTGCGTCAAGAAAGCCGAACAGGGAGGAGAAACTCCGATCGCTAACAGCCGCAAAGTGTTTGAAAGCCTGGACTCAAAGATTAAAGAAAAGTTTGCCCAAAAAAAGGTTATGTATGTGCGAAATTACGGCGGTGGCGTAGATTTACCCTGGCAAAATGTCTTCAATACTGATAGCAAAATTCAGGTAGAAGAGTATTGCAAAAAAGCGGGAATTGAGTTAGAATGGAAAAGTGGCGATCGCTTGAGAACTCGGCAAATATGTCAAGCGGTCGCTGGGCACCCAAAAACGCAGGAAATGGTGTGGTTTAATCAAGCTCACCTCTTCCACATTTCCAATCTCGAACCCGTCGTTCGCAAAGAGCTTTTAACTTCTTTTAAACAGGAAGATTTACCCCGCAATGCTTATTACGGCGATGGCTCGCCCATTGAAGATTTTATATTAGACGAAATTCGTCGCTGCTATCAGCAAGAAACGATTGTTTTCCCTTGGGAAGAAGGAGATGTCTTGCTGTTAGATAATATGCTAGCCGCGCACGGACGCACGCCATTTTCGGGTTCGCGTCGGGTTGTTGTCGGTATGGCAGAAGCGTTTAGCTGTCAAGATATTTAGGCTTATTAAAGGAACTTTAGAAATGCAAAACGAAACAATCGAAGGGTTTAGACTTTCTCCACAACAACGACACCTGTGGAGGTTACAGCAAAATAATCCTAAACAGATGTATCGCGTTCGAGGTGGAATTTTAATTTCAGGAAACCTTGATAAAAAGATTCTTAAAAAGGCGCTGCAAAATGTCGTAAATCGGCACGAAATCCTGCGGACTAGCTTTCACTGCTTGTCTGGGATGACACTACCCCTGCAAGCGATCGCCTGCACTGGTGAAGTTCCTATCTCGGAATACAATCTGAGCGGTTTGTCTCCCGAAGAACAAGAATCTAAAATTGAAGCGCTTTTTCAGCAACTAAGTCTGCTTGCTTTTGATTTTGAGCGCGGCCCACTTTGGCACATCTCTTTAGCCACTCTCGCCCCAGACAAGCACCTATTGCTCGCAAAATTCTCTGCCTTAATTGCAGATAGTGCCACCCTGAAAAATTTCACCCGCGAACTCAGTCTTTCCTACTCAGCCTGTGCGTGCCCAGAAGAACCAGCCGATGAGCCAATGCAATATGCCGATATTGCTGAGTGGCAAAATGAGTTACTCGAATCAGAAGAAACGGCAATCGGCCAAGAATACTGGCGAAAGCTGAACATTGAATCTTGGGATTTATTAACGCTTCCTTGGGAAAAGAAGAATGCAGAAGCGGAATTTCAGCCACAAGTAGAAAGGGTGGAAATTCGGGGTGATTTGTTAAACAGCCTGGAAGCGATCGCCCTAAAGCACAAAAGCGATATTTCTGCCTTCCTGCTGACTTGCTGGCAAATTCTCATTTGGCGGCTTACCAGAGAGCAAAACCCGATAATCGGCGTAGCGATTGACGGCAGAAAATATGAAGAATTAGAAAACTCTCTGGGGCTGCTGTGCAAATACTTACCCCTACAGTGGCAAGTGCAAGACGAGTTAAATTTCTCACAAGCGAGGCAGCAAGTTGAGCTTAATCTCAACGAGATGTACAACTGGGAAGAATATTTTAGCTGGGAAGAAATCTTAGAAAACGAAAAAAGCAGCAGCTTTTGGCCCGTCTGCTTTGACTTCCAAGCAGAGCATAAGGACTATGGTAATTCAGGCGTTTCATTTTCCCTTGTTCGGCAAGATGCCTGTCTAGAACCATTCAAACTCAAGCTCTCCTGCCTCCGCCTGTGCAATTCCATAAGCGCTGAATTTCACTATGATTCCGCTTTATTTGGTGCGGCAGATATAAAGCGCTTGTCAGAACACTTTCAGGCGCTTTTAGAAAGCACAGTCAAAAATCCCGAAGTCGCTATCAGTCAGCTAGACATACTGAGCCATCGCGATCGGCTGCAACTTCTCATTGACTTTAACCAAACTCAAAAAGATTATCCGAAAAATAAATGCGTTCACCAGCTTTTTGAAGAACAAGCCGATCGCAACCCAGACAGCATTGCCGTCGTCTTTGAAAGTCAACAAATCACCTACCGAGAACTCAACGATCGCGCCAATCAACTCGCCCGTCACCTGCAAAACTTGGGAGTTGAACAAGAAGTCGTTGTTGGCATTTGCCTCGATCGCTCCTTAGAAACAATCGTAGGAATGCTGGGCGTACTCAAAGCCGGTGGTGCCTATTTACCGATCGATCCAACGACCCCAATAGAGCGCAAAGCGCTAATGCTAGAAGACGCTCAGGTGAAGGTTTTGCTCGTACAACAGCGGCTCATCGAAAGCTTGCCGAAAACTCAGGTAAATATTGTTTGCATCGATACAGACATTCCCACTACTTCTGCCTCTTACACGCCTCGCGCCTCTTCTGACAATTTAGCTTACGTCATCTATACTTCCGGTTCCACTGGCACGCCCAAGGGAGTCGCGATCGAACACCGGCAACTGCTCAATTACCTGTACGCTATTCAGGAAAGATTAAACTTGCCATCAGGTGCCAATTTTGCCACCGTTTCAACCTTCGCCGCCGACTTAGGAAACACAGCGATTTTCCCCGCCCTTTGTTTCGGCGGTTGCCTGCATATAGTATCCCAAGAACGCGCAACCGATCCAGAAGCGCTGAGTGAATATTTCGGCCGCAATCCCATCGACTGCCTCAAAATAGTTCCCTCTCACCTAGCCGCCCTTTTAAATTGCTCTCAACCCAAGTCTATTTTGCCTGGTAAACGGCTTGTTTTAGGAGGTGAATCTGCCAACTGGAGCTTAATTAAAACACTTCGCAATCTTGCTCCCAGTTGCTCAGTATTCAATCACTACGGGCCAACAGAAACAACTGTAGGTGTCCTGACTTATCAAGTAGAATTTGATAAAATTGGGTGCGATTTAGACACGGTTCCACTCGGTCTTCCGATTGCCAACACTCAGATTTATATCTTGGATTCTTACTTGCAGCCGGTGCCGATAGGCGTACCTGGTGAACTGTACATCGGCGGTGATAATTTGGGACGCGGATATCTTAACCGCCCTGAATTAACCGCAGAAAAATTTATTCGCAATCCATTTGACACGCAAGCAAAGACGCGACTGTACAAAACTGGCGACTTGGCTCGCTATTTGCCAGACGGAAACATCGAATTTATCGGGCGAATTGACGGCCAAGTAAAAATTCGCGGTTTCCGCATTGAATTGGGAGAAATTGAGGCGGTGCTGGGGCAACATCCAGATATCGCGCAGGCTGTAGTTGTGGCGCGGGAAGACGAGATGGCACAAAAGCGTCTCGTGGCTTATTTGGTTTCCGAGCAGAAACAAGCACCTACCCACAAGGAAATTCGCAATTTCTTAACGTCAAAATTGCCGGAGTACATGGTGCCTTCTGCTTTTGCGATCCTCAAAAGTTTGCCTTTAACTTCTAACGGAAAAGTAGACCGACGAGCGCTGCCCGCACCTGACGAAATGCGACCGGAGTTGACAGGAAACTTTGTCGCGCCTCGCACAAATATCGAGGAAGTTTTAGCCGCTATCTGGGCTGAAGTTCTCAAACTTGAAAAAGTCGGCATTTACGACAACTTTTTTGAATTAGGAGGGCATTCCCTATTAGCAACTCAAGTAATTTCCAGAGTGCGCCAAGCATTTCAGGTGGAGTTGCCTTTGCACCGTTTATTTGAGTCGGCCACTGTCGCCGATTTTGCTTTAGCGATCGCGCAAAAGCAAGCCGAACAAACAGACAATGAAATGCTCGCTCAGGTGTTAGCAGACCTCGAGCAACTGTCAGAAGCACAAATTCAGGAAATTCTCGCCCAGCAAGGAGTCAGCAAATGAGTGATTTAATCGAACGCATCGCGGCTCTTTCTCCTGAAAAGCGCGAGTTGCTGTTGCAGCGGCTCAACCAGAAAAAAGAAAGCGTTTCGCTAGAAAAAATTCTGCCTCAAAGTCGAGAGTCTAACACTTTTCCTCTATCGTTTGCTCAACAGCGGTTGTGGTTTTTTGAGCAACTAACTCCAGGCAACTTTACCTATCACATCCTCGCCGGCGTGCGTTTGACGGGAACACTCGACGCGAGATCCCTCGATCGCAGTCTCAACGAACTTGTCAAGCGTCATGAAGTTTTGCGAACGGCTTTTAAGACAATAAACGGGCAACCCGTTCAGGCGATCGCTTCCAATCTGGAATTGAAAATTTTAGAAATAGATTTGCGATCGCTTCCTGAAACTGAACGCGATCGCGAAGTTGAACGGTTAATCGCCGCAGAAGCAAAGCTTGCTTTCGACCTGTCACAAGCACCCTTATTGCGTGCCAAATTGCTGCAATTGAGCGATTCAAACTGGGTGCTGCTATTGAGTACGCACCACATCATTTCCGATGCCTGGTCAATGGGAATATTCATCCAGGAACTCGCCACGTTTTATCAAGCCTTTTGCACTGGCAAATCTTCTCCCCTTCCCGAACTGTCGGTACAGTACGCAGACTTTGCAAGTTGGCAGCGCCAGTGGTTGCAGGGAGAAGTTTTAGAGACGCAGCTTGCTTACTGGAAAAAACAGCTCGGAGGCAATCTCCCGGTACTAAATTTGCCAACCGATCGCCCCCGCTCGGCAGTACAAACCTTCCGAGGTGCGGTGCATAAATTCACCATTCCCAAAGCAATCGCAGAGGAAATCGCCCAATTAAGCCAGCGGGAAAAAGCTACTTTATTTATGACCCTACTGGCAGCGTTTAAAACCTTGCTCTATCGCTACACCGGGCAAGAAGATATTTTAGTCGGCTCCCCCATTGCTAACCGCAACCGACGCGAAATCGAGGAAGTAATTGGCTTATTTGCTAACACCTTAGTTTTCCGCACCAATCTGTCGAGCAACCCGACTTTTAAAGAGTTACTAGCCCGCGTGCGAGAAGTAGCTCTCGGCGCGTATAACCACCAGGATTTGCCCTTCGAGAAACTGGTAGAAATCATCCACCACGAACGAGATTTAAGTCATAATCCGCTATTTCAGGTATTGTTTTCTCTGCGAAATGTTCGGACGCCGGAGATAAAATTGCCAGGAGTGACGTTAAGCAGTTTGGAAATAGAACGGAACACGGCGAGATTTGATTTAGCGCTTGACCTGGAGGAAGGATTAGAGGGTATTAATGCAACGCTTGAGTATAGCCAGGATTTGTTTGATGCTAGCACTGCACGACGGATAGCCGGACATTTTATAACCTTACTAGAAAGTATAGCTGCCAATCCCGAACAGCGCCTTTCAAGTTTGCCAATGTTGACGAAACCTGAACAGCAGCAACTGCTGTTTGAGTGGAACAATACTCAATCGGAAATTCCGACAAATCAGTGCGTACACGAATTATTTGAAGCGCAAGCAGAGCGGACGCCGGATGCGATCGCTGTCGTCTTTCAAAATGAATATCTGACTTACCGGGAACTGAACAAAAAAGCAAATAACCTGGCAAGTTACTTGCAAAAAATCGGTGTCAACCCAGAAGTTTTGGTGGGAATTTATGTCGAGCGTTCCCTAGAAATGATGGTAGGGCTTCTCGGCATCCTCAAAGCCGGTGGCGCTTATGTTCCCCTCGATCCAGCGTATCCACCAGAGCGCCTGGGATTCATGCTGGAAGACGCGAAAATTTCAGTGTTACTCACTCAGAAAAAGCTATTAGAAACCCTGCCAAAAAATAGTGCCTCCCTCGTGTTTCTGGATGCAGATTGGGAAAGCATATCGAGCTGCGGCGAGCCAGTCGTGGGTTTACAAAATTCCTCCAATTTAGCCTATGTCATCTATACTTCAGGCTCAACAGGTAAACCCAAAGGAGTGCAAATTTCCCACGCCTCTGTCGTTAACTTCTTGACTTCTATGCGCCAACAACTCGCGATCGCAGACGGCGATGTTTGGCTAGCAGTAACATCCTTATCTTTTGACATTGCAGCGCTGGAACTGTTCCTGCCTATTACAACAGGTTCTCGCGTTGTTGTAGCGAGCCGAGAAGTGGCATCTAACGGGGAAAAGCTTTTAGAAACATTAACAAATTCTGGCGCGACATTCATGCAAGCTACTCCAGCCAGTTGGAAAATGCTTTTAGCAGCAGGATGGCAGGGAAACAATCAATTAAAAATACTGTGCGGGGGAGAAGCTTTACCCCGACAGATCGCCAATCAGTTGCTTTTGCGCGGCGCTTCTGTGTGGAATTTATACGGCCCTACAGAAACCACTATCTGGTCTACTCTCTATCAGGTTGATGGCAAACATGAATCAGTTTCCATCGGTCGCCCGATCGCTAACACTCAAATTTTCATATTAGACCGCTATTTAATGCCGGTTCCCGTTGGCGTTTTTGGCGAACTGCACATCGGCGGTGCCGGCTTATCTAGAGGCTACCTAAACCGACCGGAATTGACCGCAGAGAAGTTTATTCCTAACCCCTTTGCAGAGGACGGAATTCATGCTTCATTCATCCTTCATCCTTCATCGTTTATTCTTTCAGAACGCCTCTATAAAACCGGGGACTTGGCTCGCTATCTCCCAGATGGAAACATTGAATTTATGGGGCGCAGCGACCACCAAGTTAAAATTCGCGGATTTCGCATCGAATTAGGCGAAATTGAAGCGGTACTCAGCCAATACCCAGCCGTGCGAGAAGCGATCGCACTGGTTCGAGAGGACAATCCGGGCGACAAGCGTTTAGTAGCTTATATCGTTGCTAACTCAGAACTCCGGGCCGGACACGGGGACACTACTCCTACGCATTCAGAATTTATTAATCACTTGCGTGTCTTTCTCAAACAAAAACTGCCGCAGTACATGATACCGTCAGCGTTTGTGCTGTTGGAAGCAATGCCTTTAACGCCTAACGGAAAGATCGATCGGCGATCGCTTAAAGCACCTGACACAAACACAGCAGAATTCGAGAGCAATTTTGCCGATCCTCGAACTCCCGACGAGCAATTAATAGCAGAAATTTGGGCCGAAGTTCTCGGTTTAGAGCGAGTTGGAATTCACGATAACTTCTTTGAATTGGGAGGTCATTCATTGCTGGCTACTCAGGCGATTTCTCGCCTGCGAGAAGCTTTTCAAGTTGAAGTACCCTTGCGCTCTCTTTTTGAATCGCCTACCGTCGCAACTGTCACCGAAAGCCTCTTGCAATATCGCGCCGAGCAAAAACTGAAAGCACCCCCCATCAAGCGGGCGTCAAGGCAGGGAGAATTGCCCCTTTCTTTTGCACAACAACGACTGTGGTTTCTCGACCAATTGCAGCCGGGAAATCCTGCCTATAATATCCCAGCAGCCGTGCGCTTGAAGGGGGCGCTCAATGTAGCAGTTCTAGAGCAAACTTTTCAGGAGATTATCAAGCGACACGAAGCATTGCGGACAACTTTTAATTCGGTGGAAGGACGACCCGCTCAGGTTATTATTTCATCTTTTAATTTCACATTGCCGATCGTAAACTTAAGAGAGTTATCGCAAGCTGAACGAGAAGCCGAGGCAATGCGACTCGCCGCTGAAGAAGCGCGACAGCCTTTTGACCTAACAAAAGGGCCGTTACTGCGCGTCACATTGTTACATCTTGACGAGACAGAATACCTGCTGTTAGTGACAGTACACCACATCGTAGCTGATGGCTGGTCGATGGGGGTACTCGTGCGGGAAGTGGCGGCGCTTTATGAAGCTTTCTGCAGTGGCAAACCTTCTCCCCTACCCGAACTTTCTGTACAGTACGCAGACTATGCTGTTTGGCAAATAAACTGGCTGCAAGGCGAAGTTCTCGAAGCAAAACTCGCTGACTGGAAGCAGCAGTTGGGTCAAATTTTGCCCCCGCTGCAATTGCCAGCAAAACAACCGCGTTCTGCTGTTTCTAGCGATCGAGCTGAGATTCAAAAATTCCAGCTTGATTGGCAAGTTTCAGAAGCCCTAAACACACTCAGTCGGCAACAAAATGTCACCTTATTTATGACCTTGTTGGCAGCACTTCAAACGCTGCTTTATCGCTACACAAATCAAGAAGATATTGTCGTCGGTACTGACCTAGCAAACCGCACACAAGTTGAGACAGAAGCTTTAATTGGTTTCTTTGTCAATATCCTCGTCTTGCGAACCGATATGCGCGGCAATCCTACATTCCGCCAACTGCTCGATCGCGTGCGCGAGGTGACATTAAAAGCTTACACTCACCAAGATTTGCCCTTCGACAAACTGGTAGAAGAACTGCGTCCCGATCGCACCCTGAGTCAGACACCGCTCTTTCAAGTTTTGTTCGTCATGCAAAATGCGCCTATGCCGGCTTTAGAAATGGCGGGTTTAACTTTAATGCCGGTGGCAATTGATAGCGGTACGGCTAAATTTGATTTAGCGCTATTTGTGTCGGAAACAGAGACAGGAATTGTCGGCAGTTGGAAGTATAATTCCGACCTATTTGACAGGGAGACGATCGCTCAAATGTCAAATCGCTTTGAAACCCTCCTCGCCAGCATTGTGGCCCAGCCTGACAGTCGTTTGAACAGTTTAGAAATTCTCACAGAAGCCCAGAAACAGGAACAAGCCATGCAAGAATTAAAGCGTGAAAAAAGCAATTTTAGTAAGTTCAAAAGCGTCAAGCCGAAGCCAGTGGCTTTGCCGCAAGGCGAATTGATAAAAACCGAGTGCCTGCACCCCGACGAACTCTTTCCTTTAGTGGCAAAACCCGCAGTAGCCGATGTCGATCTCGCAGACTGGGCGAAAAATAACCACGAATTTATAGACGCAAAATTGCTACAGCATGGAGGGATTCTTTTTCGAGGGTTCATCGGCCCTGTGGTTTCCGCATTCGAGCAGTTTGCTCACTCAATTTGTTCGGAATTATTTGGGGAGTACGGGGATTTGCCACGCGAAGGAGTTAGCGGAAAAGTTTACGGTTCAACTCCTTACCCAGCAGATAAAGCTATCTTATTTCACAGCGAGAGTTCGCACCTGCACCGCTGGCCGATGAAAATCTGGTTTTTCTGCGTTCAGCCAGCGCAACAAGGCGGAGAAACACCGATTGTTGACTGCCGTAAAATTTACCAGTTGCTAGACCCGAAACTCAGAGAAAAATTTGCCCAAAAGCAAATTATGTACGTCCGTAACTACACAGACGGACTCGATGTAAGCTGGAAAGATTTTTTCAAAACGGAAGACAAATCGGTGGTTGAGGAATACTGCCGGCAAGCTGGGATGGAATTTGAGTGGAAAGCAGGAAATAATTTGAGAACTCGCAAAATTCGCCCCGCAATTGCCAAGCACCCAAAAACCCAAGAAATGGTATTTTTCAATCAACTTCCCTTGCACCACATTTCCTGCTTAGATGCGGCAACCCGCGCTTCCTTGCTCTCTGTTTTTAGAGAAGAGAACCTCCCCCGCAATGTTTATTACGGTGACGGCACTCCTATTGAAGACTCGGTAATGGAAGAAATTCAGGCAGTGTACAGGGAAGCTGCTGTTAGTTTTCCCTGGCAAGCAGGAGACATCTTAATGCTAGATAATATGCTTGCCGCTCACAGTCGCAATCCATTTATCGGTTCGCGAAAAATTGTTGTAGCGATGGGCGAAATGATTCCTGAATCAGAAATTTAATTCCCTATCATCTCTTCCCGGCAAAGGTAACGAGAATAAAGTAGTGCTTTGATAAATAGGAACAATGCAAACAATTAATGGATTTCGGCTTTCACCGCAGCAAAAATATCTGTGGCTGTTGCAGCAAGACAGCCCTGCTTATCGCATTCAATCCGCTATTTTGATCGAGGGAAGTCTTCAAACCTATCGCCTAAAGAAAGCTTTAGAAAAAGTTAGCGATCGCCACGAAATTCTCCGCACAAGCTTTCAGGGAAAAACCGGGCTAAAAATTCCTATACAAGTTATCTCCGAACATAGCTCGGTTTCGTGGAACTCGGTTAACTTGAGGGAAGTGACTCCCCAGGAGCAAGAAGCAAAACTAGAAGATATTTTTCAGCAAGAAAAGAGCGCTTTATTCAACTTCGATCGCAATCCTGTTTGGCGCTTGTCTTTAATTACACTTTCATCTGAGAGGCATATTTTACTGGTTAGTTTGCCCGCACTGTGCGCCGATAGTCGCACACTAAAAAATCTGGTTCAAGAAATCAGCCAGTGCTATGCCGCCTGCCTTCACGGCGAAGAAATTACCGATGAAGTTGTGCAATACATTCAATTTTCAGAATGGCAAAATGAATTGCTCGAAGATGAGGAAGCGGCGGAGGGCAAAGAATACTGGACTGGGCATAATTATTCAGCGCTAGCGAGTTTAAGGTTGCCGTTGGAAAATAGATTAATTAACGCGCCAGCTCAATTTACTCCCCAAGCTTTTGAGGTCAAATTAGAGTTAGCGTTGCTGGTTCAAGTGGAAGCGATCGCCCGCCAGTACAACACCTCACTTTCTACATTTTTGCTCGCTTGCTGGAAAATTTTGATCTGGCGGCTGATTGGCCAATCAGAGATCGCTGTTGGCGTGGCATTCGACGGTCGAAAATACGAAGAACTAGAGCCAGCGCTTGGGCTGTTTGCCAAATTTTTACCGCTGCGGGGCCAACTAACAGAAAACTTTTCCTTCGCGGAAACCTTGCAGCAAATTCAGCAGCAAGAACGCGAAGCATACAAGTATCAAGAATATTTCTCCCCCGAAGATATAGGCAACTCTTCGGGCTTTCCATTTGGTTTCGAGTTTGAGGAACACCTCGAAAAGCATTCGGCTAGTGGCGTAGATTTTTCGATTTACAAGCAGTATGCGTGCTGCGATCGCTTCAAAGTTAAACTCTCTTGCCACCGCCAAAATGACTCGCTCGCCGCTGAGTTTCACTACGATCCTATCTTCCTGGCAGACAACAGTATCCGGTGCTTGGCAGAGCAATTTTACGCCTTGGTGCAAAGTGTAGCCACCAACCCACAAACCGCAATCGACAAGCTCGAAATGCTGAGCGATCGCGCCCGACATCAATTATTAGTAGAATTCAACAGCACAAAAGCAGATTACCAGCTCGATAAGTGCGTTCACCAGCTATTTGAAGAACAAGCAGAGCGATGGCCGCACCGCATAGCTGCTGTTTGTGAAAATCAGCAAATTACCTACAGCGAACTCAACGCCCGCGCTAACAAAATCGCCCATTACTTGCAGCAATTAGGCATAAAACCAGAGGTGATTGTCGGCATTTGCGCCGATCGCTCTTTAGAGGCGATCGCTGGAATTCTAGGCATCCTCAAAGCAGGTGGCGCGTACCTACCGCTCGACCCAGCCATGCCCACAGAGCGCCTAGCATTGCTGGTGCAAAATGCTCAGACTCCTGTGCTGTTAACGCAACAGCATCTCATCAAAAATTTGCCGGAAACTCAGGCACATATCGTCTGCTTAGATACAGACCTCCCCTCTTTTTCTCCTACTACTTTCGTCTCTGCTTCTCCTGAAAATTTAGCTTACATTATCTATACCTCCGGTTCCACCGGCACCCCCAAAGGAGTCGCCATTGAACACCGACAACTGCTCAATTACCTGCACGGAATTCAGGAAAAATTAAACCTGCCATCAGGTGCAAATTATGCCACCGTTTCTACCTTCGCCGCCGACTTGGGAAACACCGTTATTTTTCCGGCTTTGTGTTCGGGTGGATGCCTGCACATCATCTCTCAAGAACGCGCAACCGATTCAGAATCAATGGGCGCTTATTTTCAGCAACATTCTATCGATTGTCTGAAAATTGTTCCCTCTCACTTAAAAGCTTTGTTGAGCGCTTCTAACGCCTCGCAAATCTTGCCGAAAAAGCGATTAATTCTCGGCGGTGAGCCTTTGATGTGGAATTTAATTGAAACAATTCAGAAATACAATCCAGACTGTTCGATCTTCAACCATTACGGGCCGACAGAAACAACTGTAGGCGTGCTGACTTATCAGGTAAAAATGCAAGGCGATCGCATTTCCCAGACAGTTCCTTTAGGTCGCCCGCTACCCAACACGCAGATTTATTTGCTCGATTCGCACTTGCAGCCAGTTCCTGTAGGGGTAGCCGGTGAATTATATATTGCTGGGGCGGGATTGGCTCGCGGCTATCTAAACCAACCAGAACTCACTGCAGAAAAATTTATTGGCAATTCATTGACTCAGGAACCGGAAACTCGACTTTACAAAACTGGCGACTTAGCTCGCTATTTGCCAGACGGAAATATAGAATTTATCGATCGCGTCGATCGCCAAGTAAAGCTGCGAGGTTTCCGCATTGAATTAGGGGAAATTGAGGCGGCGCTGTCTCATCATCCCTCTGTACGCGAGGCAGCCGTTTTACTTCAAGAAAATGAACCGGGGAATCAGCGTTTAGTCGCCTATATCGTTTCTCACTCAAAACTCAGCGTTCAGGACTCACAACTGATTGAAAGCCTGCGTTCATTCCTCAAAGAAAAGCTGCCCGAATACATGATACCTTCTGCTTTTGTGCTTCTGAAAGCGCTGCCACTGACTCCCAATGGCAAAATAGACCGTCAAGCGCTTCCTGCACCGTCCATAGCAGCCAATTTTACAGATACGTTTGTAGGCCCTCGCACTGCCGGTGAGGAGATTCTTGCCGGAATTTGGAGCCAGCTTCTCAACCTTAAACAGGTAGGAATTCACGACAATTTCTTTGACTTGGGGGGACACTCATTACTGATTACTCAGTTGTTAGCCAAAGTGCGAGAAATTTTTCAGGTGGAATTGCCTTTGCGCGTTTTGTTTGAATCTCCTACTGTAGCTGGTTTAGCTGAAAAAATCGAAATCCAACAAGGGGGCAACACAGCGGGCGATCGCACTGCAAGTTTCGATATTAACGCTGAAGTTGTTTTAGATCCGGCAATTCGCCCTGCAACTCCATTGAGCGAGCCAAATACTGAACCAGCTTGCATTTTCTTAACAGGGGCGACGGGCTTTTTGGGAGCCTTTTTACTCCGCGATCTCTTGCAACAAACTCAAGCAGAAATTTATTGCCTAGTCCGTTCTGCCGATGCAAAATCAGCTAAAAAGCGGATTCAAAGCAGCCTCAAATCCTATTTAATTTGGGATGAAACCAGCAGCGATCGCATTATCCCAATTGCTGGAGATTTGTCTCAACCACTTTTGGGACTTTCCGAGGAGCAGTTCCGAGTTTTAGCCAGTAAAATTGATGTCATTTACCACAATGGCGCGTTTGTCAAGTTTACTTATCCCTACTCTGTTCTCAAACCCGCTAACGTTTTGGGGACGCAGGAAGTTCTGAGATTGGCGAGTCAAAGTAAGCTAAAACCAGTGCATTTAATTTCTACAATTTCCGTTTTCTCGGCAAGGGGAGAATCTGGGATTAAAGTCGTGCGAGAAGAGGATGAACTTACTCCGGGAGAAAGTCTCAAGGGCGCTTACACTCAGACTAAATGGGTGGCAGAAAAGTTAGTAGAGGTCGCGCGCGATCGTGGCATTCCTGTGAGCATTTACAGGCCCGGTCGCATTTCTGGGGACAGCCAAACAGGGGCTTGCAATCCGAGTGACTTACTGTACAGGTTAATCGCTGGTTGCGTGCAACTTGGATGTGCGCCCGATGACGATAAGCTGATGAATGTAGCGCCTGTTGACTATGTGAGCCGAGCGATCGTTCATCTTTCGAGCCAAAAAGAATTGCTCGGAAAGACTTTTCATTTAGTCAACACTCAGTCCTTTCAAATGAGTGAATTGCTTGGCTGGATTGGCTCAATGGGTTATCCAATCAAACGAGTTTCTTCTGAGGCTTGGCAAGCAGAAATAATCAATCGCGCTGGAAATTCTCCCGATCATGCTTTGTACCCGCTAGTCGGTCTTTTCTCCGAAAAAGTTTCTGAAGCGGAAATGCCACAATCAGGAACGCTACATTTCGATTGCCAAAATACGCTAGATGGACTTGCTACCACTGACATCACCTGTCCCCAAGCGGATGCGAATTTGTTTCGCACTTACTTTTCCTATCTCGCGGATTGTGGCTTGATAGGTAGCCGCAATTAAAACCTCTAAGGGCGCAAAGCATTGCGCCCTTATTTAGCTCAATCTCTGGAGAATTCAAAATGAACGAACAATTGCAGCAAAGACACATGAAAGCGCTCATATATCGCTACACCGATCGCACAAAGACCTCTAAGAATTTCGCGCAAAAATACCGTCCGGTTCTCGCTGACAATCGGGCTTCAGATGGGTTTCGCTTTCCCGTCAAGGAGATGTTTTATCCCATTGTAGCCGATCGCTCGCTTGGCTCTAAAATGTGGGATGTGGATGGCAACGAATACATCGATATCACAATGGGATTTGGCATCAATCTTTTCGGTCATAATCCGCCCTTTATTAAAGAAGCCCTATTAGAGCAACTCGATCGCGGCGTGCAAATTGGCGCACAAGCAGACCTTGCCGGAGAAGTTGCGGAATTAATCTGCGAATTAACTGGAATGGAGCGCGTCGCTTTTTCTAATACCGGCACTGAAGCAGTGATGGCAGCTCTACGATTAGCTAGAGCGGCAACTAAACGCAATAAAATTGCTTTGTTTTCTGGTTCTTATCACGGTCATTTTGACGGAACTCTCGCAGTTGTAAAAAAGATAGATGGCGATTTACGCACCATTCCAAAAGCGCCAGGAATTCCCGCTAATTTTATTGAAGATGTTTTAGTTTTGGATTACGGAAGCCCTCATGCCCTGGAAATTATCAAAGCTCATCAGCACGAATTAGCGGCGGTTCTCGTGGAGCCGGTGCAAAGCCGCCGTCTCGATTTGCAACCCAAAGAATTTCTCCAGCAACTCAGGCAATTAACAAAAGAATCAGAAATTGCGCTGATTTTTGATGAAATGGTTAGTGGTTTCCGAATCCATCAAGGTGGCGCGCAGGCGTGGTTTGGCATTGAGGCAGATATTGCAACTTACGGTAAAATTGTCGGGGGCGGTATGCCCATTGGAATTATCGCTGGAAAAGCTGCTTATATGGATAAAATTGACGGCGGTTTGTGGAACTACGGCGATGATTCCTACCCCCAGGTAGAAACAACAATTTTTGCAGGCACTTTTTGCAAGCACCCACTTGCTCTGGCCGCTGCGCGTTCCGTGCTGCGCTATCTTAAAAGTCAAGGCCCAGCCCTTCAGCAGCAGTTGAATCAGCGAACTTCGCAGCTAGTTGAAACCCTGAATGCTTATTTCAAAGAAAATGAAGTCTCCGTCTGGCTTGTAAATTTCGGATCGCAATTTCGCGCTGCTGCATCCGTTGAGATAGATCCGCTACTTTTTCACTTACTCGAAAAGCGTATTTTCATATCGGAAGGTCGTAGCTGCTTTCTCTCCACCGCCCACACTAATGAAGACATTGATCGCATCATTCAGGCGGTTAAAGAGAGCATTCAAGAAATGCGCGAAGGAGGCTTTTTCCCGACTCAACAATAAACTTGGTTTGTGATCTCGCGCATTTTTAACGGAATCAGATTTAACTCACCTCCGAACCTCAATTTTCAGGAATGGAGAACTGGGTGAGCATTAGGGACAGAAATTATTGAATATTTCTACTTACCATTGTCTCGGAGGATTCACTTTGATCTACTCAATCCATGTAGGCTGCCCGTTGGGGGTTGCGGAATGTGGGTTTAAATGTCTGTGCGTTGCATCTGCGGTTTCCTCGCTCAAAGATTGAGGCAATAAGTCTAATGAATAATGGCTACTGACTACTTACTAAATCAATCATTAATAAATTCACCTTCACAGATAATCGAGTCTCTGTTCTCCAAATCTTCTTGATTCCAGACCGCGTTTAATGCTGCGGAACTTAAGGAAGTTGACATCGTATTTAAGGTTGTATTGTAGTATTCTACAGCATTATTAAGTTCTACCTGTGGCGCTTCCTTAAAGTACGAATTAATATCAGGGGTGCACCGCTGGGCCTGGTAGTATACATAAGCTTCCGCATTAATGCACATTACGTGGTAAAAATCCTTATTTGCTGCCGTCACATCTCCAAGTTTATACAGTGCTAAACCCCGGTTGAGATAAGCTTTAACATAGTTCGGATCGAGTTCTACTGCTTTGTCAAAGTCTTCAATTGCAAGCTGCATTTGTTTTAATTTATAGCGAACGCAACCTCTGTTATAATAGGCATAAACATTTTGTGGATCGATGGCGAGTGCAATGTTGTAATCGGCCATCGCCTGCGTATTGTCTCCTAATTGGTGGTAACAGAGACCTCGATTTATGTAAGCTTTGATATATTTAGGATTCAACCGCAGCGTTTCATTAAAGTTTTCTGTGGCTGCCTCTTTTTCTCCCAAAAGGTAGTAAGCGCGCCCCCGGTTGTAATAGGTTTTATAATTGTTGGAATTGATAGATAGAGCTCGATTGTAGTCTTCTATTGCTTCTTCGTAATTTCCTAAATTAGCAAGTACAAGTCCCCGGTTGTTGTAGATAGCGTGGCTGTTAGGCTTATTTGCTAAAGCGCAGTTGAGATCTTCAATGGCTTTTTTGTGTTCTCCGAGATGACGCCAAGCATTGCCTCGATTCAAGTAAGCCTCGAACAAATTAGGATTGATATCTAGGGCTTGGCTGAGGTCGGCGATCGCTTTTTGGTAGTCTTTCATGTAATAGTAAACCAAGCCGCGATTGTTATAGGCTTTGGCATCGGCGGGATTGAGTTGCAGTATCTGATCGAAGTCCTCAAGTGCCGCTTCATAGTTTCCTTTCTTGGCGCTGTGCAAACCGCGCTTGTAAAATTGTTTGAGGTTCATAGGTCAACTTTCAAGAGTGCTTGATTCTGGGGGTTGATTCCTTTGCTGTCAGTTTTGAGTTCGACAGCCGTTAATCTGTTGAAAGAGCATCCACCTGCGGTTAGATTAACTCTTCAATGATTCCCGGCAATCTACCGTAAACAGGATTTTTGGTTTATTTTAACAGTAGTTAAATCCTGTTGAAAGGCTCTGCACGTCTGCTGGATTTACTTATTAGTCAGTTCGATTGTTTACCCGATCGACTTAATCTCAAAAGTCTAGTTTTACTTGGTGATCTGTGTCTCTTGATGTGGCGGCGATCGGCTCGATCGCCAAATTAAGTTTGAGACCGCTACTCAGTATAAATTGTTACCAGCCGTCCTACCGAGTAAACTCTATATTTTTTTGACAAACTTCGTCTCAGTATTTGCTGCCGTACGTCTCTACAAACTTTTGTTGCCTAATTACCAATTACCGATTGATTTCCTCTTCCACATAAACTCTCAATTTCTCCAAATCGGGAAGTTCAATCAATTCTTGTTCCTTTTCCTTAACCGACATGGGCATCATCACAGGTTTACGCTGCTCGATCCAGCAACTCGCCAGCGGTAAAGTTTGTTCCAAATCTTCCAAAGGCCTCGGAATTACCATCACCGCGTTCAACTCGCCAATTCGCTCAGCTTCGTACATTCCGGCCTCTACGGCTACTGCTACATCTGCTACTGCACCGCGAATAATTGCCGTGCACAAACCGGCGCCTATTTTCTCGTAAGCTGCTAAGTGTACGTCTGCGGATTTGAGCATAGCATCGCAAGCACCGACCATTGCCGGAAATCCCCGCGTTTCGAGCAAACCGATCGCCTGATTGCTAAGCCGAGAATAACTGCCTTTTTCCGAAAGTTCAGTCAGCCGAAAGCCGATCGGCAAAACCACTTCCAAATTAGCCAAAGGTCTAGCAATCACCAACTTAGAAACAAACTGCCCGAACTGTTCGGCAGTTTGAGCTCCAGCTTCCACAGCCAAACGCACATCCGAAATTCTGCCCCGGACGATCGCGGTACAGTGACCGGAACCAATTTTTTCGTATCCTACTAAAATCACTCCTGCCGACTTCAGCATCATGTCAGCAGTCCCCACAATTGCCGGAAAACTCTTGGTGGATACCAAACCCAAAGCAGTGTCTTTGAAGTATTCCTGGCGCTGCGATCGCTCTTCGTGACTGTTACGATCTGTTTGTCCGTCCATCTTCTATTACCCTTAGAAACTTCCCAAAATAAAAATTTGTTGATAGTTTATAGTTTCTCAGATGAGAAGACAGACTGCACGAGCTACAAGACACAGATTGCTACGGCAAGGCCTGACAAATTGCTGAGCTACCAATAATATGAGATTACCTATTTATATTTGATCTTTCTGCCTTCAGCATAGCTGCCTTTTGCCGAAATGACGGCTACCCGGAACCGCCCGATAGAGTTTGGCCGTTTTCCTCCGATCGATTAAAAGCTTGTCGGTGCGGAAACAGTGTCCCCAACAGCCGATTGATGTGAGCTTGACCGTAGAGAATAGTCGGTGTTTCCCCTGGTTGGGGCGGATCTGCGGCGGTGGATTCCGGCGGGTCTGGGGCCGTCTCCGGCGCAGTTTGAGGCGGTGTTTCGGGGGGTTGTGGCGGCTCGATCGGCTCGACCGGTCGATCGACTGGTGGCGTAGTGGCTTCGGGGGTTTCTGGTGATGTTGGCGCTGTTTTTGGCGCTGTTGCGGTTGCTTCTTCTGAGGCGGCTTGGCGGCTGGTATCTCCGAGTAGAGAACCTGCTGCCATAATTTGCATTTTGTCAATACAAGGATTGATTAGGGTGGTCGCGGCGCCAATACAGGCATTTTCCCCGATCGTTCCCGCACCTACCACCAGCACTCCTGCACCAAGAATAACGCCCGCCGCGATTTCCAGAGTACCTTCACGGGCGTGAAGGATAACTCCCATACCGATACAGGCACCGGCGGCGATCGAGATCCGGCTTCCGGGATCTGCTTGCAGGATTGCTCCAGGGGCGATCGCCGCACCCTCATTCACAACTACATCGCCACTCATCAAAATCTGAGAGTTGCTACTTAATTGCAGTGGCGATAAATACATTCAACTTCACCATGAAAGGAGCGATTTTTTTAGATCAAAGGACTTTAAATTATGGGTTTTTTCGACTAATAAATTTAACCATGTCAATCTAAGAAACGATAATTTACTAATACTGAGAAGATTGATGCTTTAACGTTTTCTAGAAAGTTCCAGAAGATTCTAGATTTTGACCAACCCTTCTCAATCGAGCTTTTTAACTATCTCAAATCCAACTTCAATCCGCTTGGATTTCTCCCGTGGGCACCTGTGCGAGGGCTTAACGGGAGAAACAAGCTAATTACCAGGCAAATTAAGGTCGTTGGATAATTTCTTCGAGTACCCGGCGCTTCGCCTTGGAGTCGATACCCAGCAAACGGACGTACTCGCCACTGTGTTCTTTGAGACAGCTTTCGAGGGCAGAAATCACTTCGGATTCGCGGTTGGATGCGATCGGGGCGCAACTGCTCCAAGAACCGGTGCGGAAGCGGCGCGCGTCGGCGTGTTCCGTGCCAATTTTGTAGCCTTGGGAAAGCAGGTTGCGGACTTGGTCGATCGTCTTGCCGGTCAAACTTCCGCTGCTGGCTGAACCAGTCGAAGCTGCTTTGTATCCCGAGGTTGCTGTCGGCTTAGCCGATTGAGCAACTGGGCCGTCGGGACGCTGAATAATTTCTTCAACCACGCGCCGCTTAGCTTTCGGGTCAATCCCGATCAAGCGCACGTATTCGCCCGGGTACTCGTTCATCACAGCTTCCAAAGCGGCGATCGCCTCAGATTCGTTTCTGACTTGCAGCGAAGCCCCGCTTTGCCAAGAACTGGTGCGGAAGCGGCGCGCGTCGGCGTGTTCCGTGCCAATTTTGTAGCCTTGAGCTAGCAAGCCACGAACCTGAGTCACTGTTTCGGCACTCAATTTTCCGCTTGACACGGAACCGCTATTGTGGTATGAAGCTTGTTGTGCAACTTTACCGTTAGATTGGTGAGTTTTCGCACCGTTAGAACCGTTAGAGCCGTTGTCTCCCGGTCTTTGGACGATTTCTTCTAGTACGCGGCGCTTGGCTTTGGTGTCAATCCCAATCAAGCGGACGTATTCTCCTTGGTGTTCAGCCATGCAAGCTGACAAAGCCGCGATCACTTCTGAGTCACGGGTTGAGGAAATCGGGCCGCAAGTACGCCAAGAACCGGTCCGGAAGCGGCGTGCGTCGGCGTGTTCGGCTCCCACGCTGTATCCTTGAGCTAGTAAATTACGAATGCTATCGGCAAGAGTTGAACTCAATTGGGTGCCGGCATGGGTAGAATATTTGGTTTGAGTCATATTTGGGTTTTTAGTTTGCTCGTTGCGAATTGGTGCTAGACAGGCGATGTTCTCAGCGCAGCGATAACCCGTTCTCAGAGCGTCATTGATGCCGATGACATGGGTCGCAAATTGAATGTCAGAATCTTGAACGTCAGGCAAGCGATCGGCTTGCTTCTGATTAGTGATGATGGCTCCCGAAGGTACGTACTTACCGGGGGGAATCTCCACATCTTTAATTAGTACGTGCATCATGACAATGCAGCCGTTGCCCACTCTGGCATTGAACACCGTGGAGCGAAAGCCGATAAAGCAGTTGTCGCCCACGTAGGCCGGGCCGTGAATTAAACTCATGTGGGTGAGGGAAGTATTTTTCCCCACCCACACAGAATAAGATTTGTCGTCGTCTCCTGTGACTCGGCCTTGTTCTAGGCCGTGAATCACTACTCCGTCTTGAATGTTGCTTCCTTGTCCGATATAAAAAGGAGTACCTTCATCGGCGCGGATAGATGTCCCGGGGGCAATCATCACATTAGAACCGATCTGCACATCCCCAATAATGTTAGAAAAGGAATGTACGAAGGCGGTGTCGTGAATTTTAGGCTCAGCCAAGTTTTTCGACCAAGGCGTCGGGGGAGCCGCAACGTTGCGGACTGCCATAAATTAAGTTCTCCTAAACTGAAAAATCTTTTTGTTAGTTGTTAGTTGTTAGTTGTTAGTTGTTAGTTGTTAGTTGTTAGTTATTTTTCCACTAACTGCTAACTGCTAACGCTTGCAACTAGCCGTACGGGTCGTCTTTTTTACTGTAAATGAGGCGGTTTTCTACATTGACAGTATCTATAATGCCTACTACTAGAGCATCGATCGGACGGTTTTCGCTTCCGGGCGCGATCCGGGCTGCGCTGCCTCGGGTCACTAAAACCCATTCATCTATACCAGCGCCCACACAGTCAGCGGCTACCTCATAGCCGGGAACTGGCGAACCTTCCTCATCGATGAATTGCAGCAGTAGAAATTTCGATCCTCTCAGCGTCGGCTCTTTTTGGGTACTGACAACTGTGCCGAGAACTTTGGCCATTTGCATTTTAGGTAATAGGTAATAGGTAATTGGTAATTGTCATTTTTACAGGGTCACTTGTCTTTTTTTTATTAGTTTTGCTCAGTCCGCTGTCCGCCGTTTAGAGTTATTCGTCTAGTAACTAATGACTCATGACTCATGACTCATGACTCATGACTAATGACTAATGACTAATGACTCATGACTAATAACCAATATCCCATGCCCACCTCAATTAAAAATTAAAAATGCTAAATCAAAAACATCGCGATTTTTAATTTTTAATTACCAAACGCCCCTAACAGCCGTGAAGCGAAGCTATCCCGTAGGGAATCGCCTATCTTATGATCTGTTGAGAGGGCGAATGCCGCTGACGCCTTCACGGAACTGTTCTACAGCTTCGGTGTAGCGAATCGGCAACACGTACTCTAAGTTTTCGTGAGGGCGGGCGATAATGTGGGTGGACATCACTTGTCCGCCGTTAACGCGCTTCACTGACTCTACTCCGGCTGCGACAGAAGCTTGCACTTCCGAGACATCTCCTCTTACAATGACCGTAACCCGAGCGCTACCGATTTTTTCGTAGCCTACCAAGGTGACGCGGGCTGCTTTGACCATCGCGTCAGCGGCTTCTACCACTGCGGGGAAGCCTAGGGTTTCGATCATGCCAACTGCAATTGCCATTGGTTTTACTCCTGATTGAATATTTGGGGAACTAAACAGTTAATTTTTGACGATCGCACAAATTTTCTTTTAAGAAAACTTTTGTGCGCTAAGAACTTAGTAGCCTCGGAACTGTTCTACTGCTTCTGTATATCGAATCGGCAGAACGTATTCTAGGTTTTCGTGGGGGCGAGCGATGATGTGGGTAGAGACGACTTCTCCGCCGTTCACACGCTTGACGGATTCCACTCCTGCTGCGACTGAGGCTTGGACTTCCGACACGTTGCCGCGCACAATTACGGTGACGCGGGCGCTGCCGATTTTTTCATAACCCACAAGGGTAACGCGGGCAGCTTTGACCATAGCATCGGCAGCTTCCACAACAGCGGGAAAACCTTTTGTCTCAATCATTCCCACGGCAATTGACATTTTTGAATCTCCTTTGAGGATGAGCGAAATTACCGTTACAAATCTTTGAGAAATCTAAAAATTTGGACGGGGAGGCCCACATTTTTTAGTAATGCAGTGTAAAGCTTCCTATCCTATAAGAATAGGGGAAGGTGTCCACCTTGACAATATAAACTAACATCATAATGTTTAATAACAAAAATTAAAATTTTTTATGTTACTTAAAATAATTTAATATTTATTTAATAATCTTAATATTTAGAGGGATAGATACCGAGAGCTAGGGGGGATTAAAGTAAGTAAGAATACTCATCAAGTAGAGTTCGGTATGCGAAGCCGGAGCCGATCGCTGGCGGGAAACTAGGGGATTTCAAAATGGGGATCGCAGGGAAATCGGCAAAAAAGGCAGTCTTGGCCCATCGGCAGGCATTTTTTTCTTTGACTGCCTCCTCTGCTCAGCCTATAATTTTGTGTTGAGATAATTATCAGTTTTGATGCTTTCATGTATAGTTAATCTGGACTGCAAATTATTTTGCCACAACTATACGATCGGGTTTAGTCAAAGTTTTAGGGCCTCGCGCGATCGCCCGCGACTGTTTTTGTATAAAGGCAGCTCGTAATTTGAAGTTTAAGGGATAAATTAAATGACTCAATTTCTCCTCCAAGCCTGTTGGTGGGTACCTTTATATGGCTTAATAGGCGCAATTTTAACTTTGCCGTGGTCTACCGGCACCATTCGCAGAACAGGGCCAAGACCTGCAGCTTACTTCAACTTGCTGATGACGGTGGTGGCTTTCATACACGGATCAGTTATTTTTACAGCGACTTGGGATCAACCGCCTCAACAGTTGCTCGTGCACTGGGTGCAAGCAGCCGATTTAGATTTGTCTTTTGCAATAGAAATCTCCACCGTCAGCGTCGGAGCAATGGAGTTAGTTAGTGTTCTGAGTTTGCTAGCACAAATTTACGCTCTAGGCTACATGGAAAAAGACTGGGCGCTAGCTCGATTTTTTGGGCTGATGGGTTTTTTTGAAGCTGCAATTAGTGGCATTGCCATTAGCGACTCGCTGCTTCTAACTTACGGTTTGTTGGAAGTGCTGACGCTTTCAACTTATTTGCTAGTCGGGTTTTGGTACGCTCAACCGCTGGTAGTAACGGCCGCTAGAGATGCGTTTTTAACCAAGCGTGTAGGAGACGTGCCACTGCTGATGGGAGTAGTGACGCTTTCAACTTTAGCGGGAAGTTTGAATTTTTCCGATTTGGAAACATGGGCGGAAACAGCAACTTTGTCTCCCCTAGTGGCGACTCTTTTAGGTTTGGCTTTAATCTCCGCACCTACGGCCAAGTGCGCTCAATTTCCCTTCCATTTGTGGCTCGACGAGGCGATGGAAGGGCCCAACCCGGCTTCGATTATGCGGAATACGGTAGTTGTGGGCGCTGGGGCTTATGTTTTGATTAAACTTCAGCCTGTTTTAGCGCTGTCGCCCGTGACGGATGCGGTGCTGGTGGTTTTGGGTGCGGTAACGGCTGTTGGCGCTTCCTTGGTGGCGATCGCCCAAATCGACATCAAAAGAGCACTATCGCATTCTACCAGCGCTTCTATGGGTTTGGTGTTTATCGCCGTGGGGCTAAATCAAGTTGACATTGCTTTGCTGTTGCTGTTCGCCCACTCGATCGCCAAGGGCCTATTATTCATGAGCGTAGGGTCAATTATTACCACAACTAACACTCAAGATTTAACAGAAATGGGTGGGTTGTGGTCGAAGATGCCTGCCACGACTACGGCTTATTTAGTAGGCGCTGCGGGGATGGTAGCGCTGTTGCCTCTGGGCAACTTTTGGGCAATGCGGCGCTGGCTCAACGGTTTTTGGACTGTGCCTTTGTGGCTGGTAGTTGTGTTGCTTTTGGTTAACGGTTTGACAGCGCTAAATTTAACTCGCATATTCGGTTTAGTGTTTGCTGGAAAACCGCAGCCGAAAACTCGCAGAGCTCCAGAAGTTGGTTGGCCGATGGCTTTGCCGATGGTAATTTTGACAGTGATGGGGCTGTTGGTTCCTTGGATGTTGCAGCGGTGGCAACTGTTAATTAGTTGGACTGGGCCTTGGGCGGAAACGGGAGATTTTGATGCTTTAAATTTGCTTTTGAAGACGCTGGATACGCCGCTGTTGTTGTTATCTGGGTTGATTGGCGTTGCGGTTGGGGTGGCGATTTATTGGTACGGGGTATTACCTCGACCGGTACGGCTGCCGGTGCCGGCGGTGCAGGATTTGTTCGCTTACGATTTTTATATCGATCGAGTTTACCGCTTGACTGTCGTTTGGGCGGTGGCTTTTATTTCTAAAATCAGCGCTTGGACTGATAGGTATGTGGTGGATGGGGCGGTGAATTTGTTCGGTTTTGCCACAATTTTCAGCGGCGAAGGGTTGAAGTACAGCGGCACCGGTCAGTCGCAGTTTTATGTGTTGACTATTGTGGGGGGGGTTGCGGTGTTGCTGGCGTTGATTATTTGGCAGTTTTAAACCGCAGAGGTTGGCAGATGAATTTTTCGGGGTTTGTCTGCTTTTTGTCTGATGTTATTTAATTTTAAACCGCAGATGAGGGCGGATGAACGCAGATGAACGCAGATGATTTTATTCTGGGTTTGTCTGCTTTTTTATCTAATTTTATTCAAACTCGATCGGCCATAATTCTGTCACCGCAACTTCCCAACCGGGCAAAAGTTCGGGAATTGAAATCATGTCGCCGTCTCTCAATACCACTGGCTCTGCTTCCGGAGTGTAAATTGTTACTGTACGCTTGTCTGGGTCGATTAATATTCCTACTTTTGCTCCGAGTTCGATAAATGATAAAATTTTTTCTCGCAGGGGTTTGAGGCGATCGGACTGAGATTTGATTTCTACAACTAAGTCGGGAACAAGTTCGGCAAAATACCTTTTACTTTGTTTGAGGCGATCGGCTACCACAAACGAAACATCGGGTGCTGTAAGATTTGAATTGGGGAGAATAAACCCGCCGCTGGACTCAAACACTCGTCCGAGTTTGCGCGGTTTGACCCAGTTTAGTAAAAGTCTGACTAACTCTGCCCCAATTTCGCTCGATACAATGTCTGATGGGCCCATAACGATAATCTTCCCGTCTACCAGTTCTAATTGGTAGTCGAGATGTGCTTCCGAGAGTATACTTTGCAGTTGTTCCAAGTCGGCAACGGTGAGGCGGGTGGAAGGAGAACCGGATTTAATTTGCAAATCTTCTGGCTCTGTAAGACTTGAGGTCATAGGAGGATTCCAGAGACATTTGAATCTATGTTAACAAGAAAATCAGCCGATCGCTTTTTTATTCAGTTGCTTTGCGTTAATGTTAAATATAGCTCTAAATACTGTGTAACAAAGGAAAGTTTTAATTGATGCTCAGTGCTTTAATCTGGATACCAATGTTGGCTGCCGCCCTGATTGGGCTCTGGCCCGGTTCAGTGAGTTCTAAAATAGTTCGGAATGTCGCGATCGCCATTGCGGGTATAGCTTTTATTCTATCGGTGATTTTGGCAATTCAGTTTGATGCCAGTACCAGTCAGTTGCAGTTTGGGGAATTCATTCCTTGGATAGATGTTTTGGGATTGAATTACAATCTCGGTGTTGATGGTTTGGCTCTGCCTTTGGTAATTTTAAATACTCTGCTGACAGGGGTAGCTATTTACGCTACGGATGAGTCGATCCGCAGACCTCGACTTTATTATTCTTTGATTCTGTTAATTACTGGCGGCGTAACAGGGGCTTTTTTATCTCAAAATTTGCTGCTATTTTTCCTGTTTTTTGAGGTAGAATTGATTCCGCTTTACCTGTTAATTGCGATTTGGGGAGGCGAGCGCCGGGGTTACGCTGCTACTAAGTTTTTAATCTATACTGCATTTTCGGGAATTGTGCTGCTGGCTGCTTTCTTGGGCACTGGTTGGCTTAGCGGTGCTTCGAGTTTCGATATGGTTGGTGCCGCGGGCGCATCGCATTTGCAAGGAGGATTGCCCTTGCCTTTGGTAAGGCAAATTGTTTTGCTGGCAGGGGTGTTGCTGGCTTTTGGAATTAAGATGCCTTTGGTGCCTTTTCATACTTGGCTGCCGGATGCTCACGTAGAAGCTTCGACGCCGGTTTCGGTGCTGCTGGCGGGGGTGCTTTTGAAGCTGGGAACTTATGGGATGCTGCGCTTTGGTTTAGGTTTGTTTCCAGATGCGTGGGCGGTGGCGGCGCCGACTTTGGCGAGTTGGGCGGTGGTGAGTGTGCTTTACGGGGCGAGTTGCGCGATCGCCCAAAAAGATATGAAAAAAATTGTAGCTTATAGTTCGATCGCTCACATGGGCTACATTTTGTTAGCTAGCGCCGCAGCTACTCCGATTAGTCTGCTGGGAACTGTTTTACAAATGGTTAGCCACGGTTTAATTTCGGCGCTACTATTCTTAACCGTCGGCATTGTTTACAAAAAATCCGGCACCCGCAACATCGATGTGCTCAAAGGTTTGTTTAATCCCGATCGCGGTTTGCCGATGATTGGCAGTTTAATGATCCTCGGCGTGATGGCAAGTGCCGGCATTCCGGGTTTGGCTGGATTTATTGCTGAATTTTTGATATTTCGGGGCAGTTTGCCAGTGTTTCCGGTGCAAACTTTGCTCTGCATGATCGGCACTGGTTTAACTTCAGTTTACTTTTTAATTATGGTCAACCGCGCCTTTTTCGGCCGCCTTTCGGATGTGGTGGTAAATTTGCCGCAAGTCCGCTGGCGCGATCGCATTCCTTCGCTGGTTTTAGCAATAATTATTGCAATCATGGGAGTGCAGCCGGGAGTTGTAGTTGCTTTGAGCGAAAAAACTGCGATCGGAATGGTAGCTAATGTGCCACCCCAAATTAAAGTGATTGCTCAAAACTTGAAATAAAATATGACCTAGGTTCGTAGCATCGGACTTTAGTCCTATGGCAGTTTTCAATCCCATGAAATACAGCAGACGCCTGTAGGGACACGGCACTGCCGTGTCCCTACCTATTCCATTCATCAGTGTATCCGTGTTCAAATCCGTGTCGTGCCTTCCTTCAATTAAGGTTAAATAAAAATGAAAAGTACCGTATTAAAACCCTCTTCCCATCCCCTATCTGCATACATTGACATCTTGGAATCAGGCCAAGCTTTACTGCCTGAATCTACGGAAAATGTGGTTGAAGTTGTCGGCGTGCTGAAAAGTTATGCTATTGTTTTAGATGCCTATTCTCGCAATCTCAACTATATTGCAGAAGAACAGTTTTTAGTGCTCTTCCCATTTTTTAAATATTTCAACGGAGATGTGAATCTGCCCAAATTAATGCGCTATTTGTGGCACGATCGCATAAATTTTGAGTATGCTGAGTATTGCATGAGAACAATGCTTTGGCACGGCGGCGGCGGTTTGGACAGTTATTTGGATTCCCCGGAATTTAGCAGTTTGGTCGAAAAAGCGATCGCAGCTAAGCTGAAAGGCAATTTTTTCATGCAGGGACTCAACAAAACATTTCCTGATTTTTTGCCGGAACAAGTGCGGATGCTGGCTTACTACACCGGCCTCGGTCAGTTTTGGCGGGTAATGAGCGATTTGTTTATGGACTTATCTGATTCCTACGAACGAGGGGAAACAAAGTCTATTTCTGACGTAGTTAATTTTGTCAAAGCCGGTTTAGTCGCCGCGGCCAGTCTACCGATTACCTACAGCGTCAAGATTCACGGCAAAGTCTACGATATCATTCCGGCCTCGGCTAACTTGACATTTTTACCAGATGTAGCAGTGCCTTATGTAGAATCAATTTTCTTCCGGGGCACTGCGTTTTTTGGCACAGTTTCCTACAACGCTCAAGCTCATCAAATCCCGGAAGAACAAAGAGAATTTGCCTACGGGGCTTTGTTTGCTGACCCTTTACCTATTGGAGGTGCAGGGATTCCGCCAACTCAATTGATGCAAGATATGCGTCATTATTTGCCGGAGTATTTGCACGAAGTTTATCGCACTAGCTGTCGGGGTGAAGACGATGTGCGGGTGCAAATTTGCCAAAGTTTTCAGAAGTCGATGTTTTGCGTGACGACGGCGACTATTTTGGGTTTAGCACCTCATCCCATGAATACCTCAGATCCAGAGGAAAAAAAGGCTAATCGAGCTTATTTGGAAGGTTGGATGGATCGATTTGGGAATTCTCGCTTGGATTGGGCAAATCAGCCAACTAACCGGGCTTGTCAGTTGTTCCCCGAACGGTAGAAGGGCGACTGGTTTTTAGGGCGCAATGTCTCTCGGAGTTCCAAGAATATTACCTGAAGAAAGCAATTGCTTACTTTTGGATACCGAAAGATCATCCGGGCGATCGCAATTATCTCACGTCCCGTAAAATAGCCGTTATCAGGCAAGTAGTGAAAACTTCAGTCCACAGACTTTTATGAGGACTGAAGTCCTCAGTACCAAACAATTTTATAGTCATTTTATCGGACTTAATATGACCTGATAAATTGTTTGTTTTCGGTTCATTGTGATTGCTTTCATCATAGGTATATCCGCTAACGCTTAGACTGGTAATGACCGGATAAAGCACTTCTTATTTCCCAACTATCTAAATTCGGACGAGAAGACTCAGGCCGTGAGAGTCCGTGCCACAAGTTCCCAGCAAACCATAAGTTTCTGCTAATTCTTTGACTAAAGCAGTTTGTTTGGGACTCGGTTTCCAAGGATTGGGATTACCGTAAGCATAGTAAATTTCTACACCGTCAATGCCGAAACGGGCTGCTTCTGGGATTAGTTTATCTGCAGTCGATCGATACCTGCAAGGATGTGCGAGAACTGCTAAACCTCCTGCTTCATGAATAGCTTCAATTACCCTAGCTGCTGAATAACAATAAGTGCCTTCTGTACTTTTACCTCGTAGGTATGGTTGGAGACTGGGATGTTGCGGATCAAAGGCGTAACCGAGAATGTGTACCTCATTGTTGAGCAATTCGGCATTAATTTCAGCGCCTGTCCAGAGACTAGGTGCTTCGCTATTTTTGTCGGGATGGTTTAATTTCCAATTATCCAGCCAAATTTGAGCTTTAACGTAGCCTTGGGTGCTGTGGTGGTCGGTGATAGCTAAGCCTTTGAGACCTCCGGCTATGGCTTGTTCCATCAATTTCTCTGGCTGCAATCGCCCGTCGGAGTAGACTGTGTGCATATGAAAATTATAGGAACCCGGACAGCTATCGGCATCAATTGTCTGAAAGACTTGTTTGAGTGCTGAGATATTCTGGGCTTCTGGTTTGAGACTAGAACTTGTTGGGGCAGCGAGATTGACAGCCATAAGCGTTATTATAAAAAAAACTAACCTTGTTTAATATATCTAATAAATTGATATGTTGCACCTGTGGCAATAGTCTGCTGTGGGATTGAAATATCTGGCGGATTGTTGCGTTCGGCACAAGATATCAATTCACTCGCACATCTTGCACAATTCTTTATCCAGAATTTTATTGTCGGGTGGGGGTCGGTTTATGAGATTATTGATTTTAGGCAATTTATAGTGGGTAAAACTCGCCTCTACAGCTTTGGGGAGAATGCCGCAAGATATCAATTTACTCGCACCTATTGCATCATTCTCAGCAACAGGCTTTCGGGCCTGTTCCACAAAGAGTAAATTTTATTGTGGAGTGGGCATCCTGCCCACGCTTAAAAGGTTTGTGGAAAATGCCACAAGATATAGCAATCCTCGCATCATTTGTGATTTTCTTACTCCCTCCCCTTGATAAGGGGAGGGTTGGGGTGGGGTAAAAAGTTTACATCTCCTGCAAGGATTGCTATATCAATTCAATCGCACTTTAAACCTGCGGCTGCGGCTGTGGAAAATTCGATCGGCACAAATGTAACTCCAAACTGTTCTCTAGAACACGGTACAATATGCGCCACTCGTTTAGGAGGGTTTTTCCGATTTCCAGTCTTCGAGTCAAACTCAATTATACCGGAGGCTCCTTCGGCTTTAAAGTTGGGATCGGCTAAGGTTTTTTGCATTCCTTCGCGGCTAGGTTCTGGCTGCATTTCGAGGGCTTTAATCAGCGTCCGGGCGGCATCGTAGGTTAAAGCCGATCGAGTATTGACCGGGCCTCCCCACAATTTTTCAGCGTTTTGCGGAAATTTTTTGTCAAAACTTATTAACGGATGCCAAAACACAGATATGCCCAGTTTTTCAACAGACTTTAGCTCTTTTGCTACCTCTAACGTTCTCGGCTCGTACAGAGTCCAGGGCCCGACAATCCAATTGCGATCGCCATTAGCTTTAATCATTGCGATCGCATTTTCCAGGGAATTAGTGACTTGACCGTCGGGAATGACAAGTAAGGCTGTTTTTCCGGCTTTCTCAACTTCTTTGATTGCTGCTTCGGCGTCTAAATTATTTTTAGATAAATCGTAATAATTCCTAATTCTAAAAGTCGAGCCTCCTTTGGCTTCAAATTGCTCTTTAAATTCTTCCCACAAAGAAGCGCTAAACGGACTGTTGGGATTGTAAAATACTGCGGCTTTTTTCTCACCGACCAAGAGCAGTTGATTTACTAAAGCTTCAGCTTCTATGCTAGTTGTAGGAGCCGTCCGAAAGAAAAATTTTCGAGGTTTTCTCGTCAGTTCTTCTGTTGTGCTTCCTGGAGAAATGGCGATTAGTTGATTTCGATTGTAAATATCTACGGTTTCTACAGTCATGTCGCTGGTGTAGTGGCCGATAACTGCTAGAATATCGGGCTGAGCGACCAGATAATTAGCCCTTTGAATCGCGTAGGATTTGATATTGCCATCATCAGCAATGATGACTTTGAGACCTTTTCCTTTAATAGCTTTTGGTTGGAGAAAGCCTTGACCGGGAAAATTTTTATTGTTCTCATTTGCAGCCAGAAGACCTAAATTAACTTCGGTTTGAGCTTGAGCAATGCCACGAAGCAGTTCTTCTGCTAAATTTGCGTTGAGGATGCTGCCGTCCTGATTTCTGCGAATGGGAACAACAATTGCGATCGTGTAATATTCTGCATTTATTGCCTTCAGCAGAGCATTGTTGATGTAAATTAAAGTTTCTGGATCTCTGCGGTCTTCCCGCCAGGACTGTTTAAGTAATTTTAAAGCTTCGGGATAATTAGAGTCGGCAAACTCATTTATTCCCCTTTGTTTTGACCACAGGGCGGAGGTTTGCACTAAGAGTTTTTCGCCGGAACTTACACCATCGGCGGAGGGTGTCAGCAACGTTGGTTGCGGGGAAATTCTGGGGATTAGCGGGAAAATTCTGGGGATTAAAAGTACGATCACCCCAAAAGCCGCAATTCCCGCAACGCCTAACAGCAGCCAGCGAAAGCGCGATCGCAACTTCCGCGAAGTTTTGGGTAATTGGGGCCCTGGGACGATCAAATTCAAGTCTTGCAAAACTTCCTCAACAGACTGGTAGCGGTCTTGGAAGTGGAAGCGCACCATTTTGGTTAAAATATTTGTTAGACCATCGCTAACTGGTTCAGATGTTAAATAATCCCAGATAATTTCGCAATTTTCGGGGTCTTGTGGCAGATTGGTGGGACGCCGCCCGGTGAGGGATTGAATCGCGATAATTCCTACTGCATAAATATCATTGTAGGGTTGCGGGACAGACTGCGGATTGTATTGTTCGGCAGGCATATAACCCCTGGTGCCGATCGCCTGCGATGTGAATATTTCACCAGTAGAGTTAGCGGTAAAAGTGCCGATTTCTTTGACCGCCCCAAAATCAATTAAAACAATTGTTTGATCGGTTTTGCGCCGAATTAAGTTAGAAGGTGTAATATCGCGGTGAATAATATTTTCTTGGTGGACTGATTTTAGTGTTTCCAGAACTTCCCGCAACAAAGCAACAGTTTGTTGCTCATTCCACCGATCGCCCGCAGTGAGTTCTTGACTAAGCGGATGTCCTTCAATATATTCTTGAACCAAGTAAAAATAATCGTTTTCTTCAAAGCTATCGAATAATTCGGGAATGCGCGAGTTTTTGCCGAGACGGCGCAAAGCGCTAGCCTCTCTTTCAAATCGCTTCCTTGCCCTCTCCAAGACGCGCGGATCGTTCGATAGGGGAAAAGGAATTTCCTTAACAACGCACAGAGGATTATTAGGTTTGTTTATTTGTACAGCCGTGTAGGTTCTAGCAAACCCTCCCTCTCCCAACAAAGCGAGAATTTCGTACCTTTCATGTAGGATATGCCCTAAGTTGACACACATAAATCTTCCAACACCTCTTGACAGGCTGCGGCCTTTAATGTTGATTATAAGCTTTTTTGTTGCCCAATACAGCTTGGCAACATATCAAATTCATCTGTGTCTATATCAAAAATACTATAACTCTCAGCAATTGGCAATTCTACATTAGTGAGGAGCGATCGCTAATTATCAATTATCTTTCTGCTAACTTGCTGAGTACAAAAGCAGCTAAAAATCCGCAGACAGTAATTAGTCCGGCAAAATCGTGAGTTTCCTCGAATGCTTCGGGAATCATAGTATCTGAGATCATTGCTAAAATACCCCCTGCTGCTACGGCGGTAGTAGCGGCTATTACTTCTGCAGAAAAGCCGCTGAAAACCGTATATCCTAACAATGCTGCGATACCGGAAATAACTGCGATCGCACCCCAAACTCCAAAAATGTAACCCATCGATCTCCCTGCTTTTTTCATACCGGCGGCGCTGGAGAGCCCTTCGGGAATGTTGGAGAGAAAAATTGCCGCTACTGTCACCCAACTGACAGCGCCTCCAGAAATCATGCTGACGCCAACGACGATCGACTCCGGTATCCCGTCTAACAGCGCGCCGAGGGCGATGGCTAATCCGCCATCGCCTGACTCTGTTTTAGCTGGGTGCAAAGCGCCCGATCGCTTGCGGTGTTTTGCTCCCTGTTGACTCAAAAACCAATTGGCGGCTGTGTAGACAGCAGCGCCACCCAAAAAGCCGATCGCCGTCGAGTCGAAACCGCCGCGCTTGTAAGCTTCATCCATCAGTTCAAAGGATAGCGCTGAAATCAGCACACCAGCGCCAAAAGCCATAATTGTCGCGATCGCGCGCTGGGGAATGCTGACAAAGTAACCCACCGCCGCTCCCAGTAGCAGCGCCGAACCCCCCAGTAAACCCCAAAATCCTGCCTGCAACCACACTGGAAACATCAGCTCTACCTCAAAGGAAAATTTTTTATGCGCGCCTAAAAATTAATTATATATAGGACTTACGGATGAGCGCCATAAACCGGGTTTTTTACCTAATCTGCTAAGTACATTCCTCATAGTTATAGTCGCTAGTGTTCCCCTCAAGATTAACTTTTTTACCCCTGGATGCGATTGACTGGAAACCAGCGATAGCCCCAGGCTTCTAACGGAAGAGAGGGCTAATTTTTTTAACTAGCATTATTCAATCAATAATAACGATATTTGCTCCTAATCGCCGTCTCCGCTGACGGATATCCTGGCCAAAAAATTAGATAAGTAAACCAACCAATCTTTGCTGCAATCATGTGAGAAACCACCCGGATTTTGACTTCGTTTGTGCTGTGTTGGATGTCTAGATAAATTAAGAATGAACTGGCAGCAAAGGATGCGAATAATAAACGTCGATCGCTGATAAATTTGACTCAAGTTAAGACTGTTAATACCGTCGCAGTTGGTAGCAGCGATCGGAAAAATTATCCCGGTAATTTTAAGCGTCGTCTGACAGAAGGATTGGCTCGTTCTAGTGGTTTTAAGCTCGAACGTTTGGGCTGCCTTTGATTCCTCTACAAAGCCAATAAAAGAGCGGTGTAAATTCCAGCACCAAGGACAAATGCCCAAAACCGACTTTCTCGTTCTTCTGGCAATTCTTCTTTGAGGACGTTGAGAACAATTCCTCCGGCTAAAAAAGCAAATAAAACTGCGATCGCAGTTTTTCCAATTTCAGTAGCGCTCCCCAACACCCACCCCACAATAATAGCTGCTGCTAGTATCCAGCGTCCGATGCGGTCATAAATATGCTTGTGATGTTGCCGCAAACCAGAGTCGTTCACTGCAAAGTGCAGGGCCATTGCACAAGAAAACAACAGCAGATTGGTAAGGCCCGGTTCTTCCCGATGCAGCAGCAGATAGCCAATCAGAGCGTTGTAAATTGAAAAAGAGGCAATGTGTAACCAAAAAACACCAAGACTGGTCACATCCTCTTCGCCCCGCTGACGAGATAAATTTGCAATTCGCTCCAAGCCATAAAATACAGTCAATCCTAACAAAGCTATTAAATAAACGTGGTGTTCTAGATAGGAAATAACTCCTGCTTCTACTTGCTCTAATACCACTTGGTGCAGATTTAATTCCGGTAAAATATGCACAAAAACATACGCTACCGAAACCCCACTTGCTGCTGAAAGCCAGCCACTGCGAGGAATAGAAGCAAACCGCAACTTGCCGGAAAATAAATGTGTCAGCGCTAAACCAATGGCAATCAGCGCGGTTAAAGCTAAAGTATTAGGAGCCGATCGCAAAGCTGCTGTTATTACCATAACTCTGCTCTACCAAATTAATCCTGTCTTGAAGCTTTAATGACTTGGTGATACTGCTCTTGCACATCTTTCTGGTCTTGCTCCTGAGAGATTTGTTCGCGGCTACTATTTAAAATCATCTCCGCCTGACGCCGTAAAGCTTCTCGTTGTTGGAAATTGTGAGTGTAAGTGGCGATGCAAGCTAGAGCTTCCAATAAACGAATTGTTACCGCCACATCTGATTTACTGTACTGGCGAATTTGGTTAAAGGCAGCATCCACTAACCCTTCAAACGTCACTCCCTCAACAATGACGCGCAAATTCTGTTCATCGTCGTAGCGATAGGGCGAGGGAAAATCCCTTTGAGCGAGGCGGGATAATCCGGCGCTGAGTCGATCGATACACCGAATCGCAGTAAACGGATCGTTGATAGCAGGAGAAATCGCACGCAAGGCAATTTCAACTAACTGATCGATTGGAAATTCTACATCTTGATATTCAGTCCGTTCTTTGCCCAGAATAAAAGCATCGTTAATCTGTTGTTTCAGGCTTTGATTAACCTGTTTTTCCGGGAAAACCATCGCTACATCGCTACCCTTAACGATAAACTTTCCCGGTCGAGTTGTAAGACGTACAAGCAGATTGTACTGACGGGCAATTTTCATTAATTCCTTGTCATCGATTGCTTGCAAATAACCCTCGCCAGTGGCTTTGATTGAACTTGCTTCCGAGTCAAAATTGGCCGGAATTTCTCCCACTTGTCGCGAGTTG
The DNA here is from genome assembly GCF_036702355.1 of Microcoleus sp. D3_18_C4. Taxonomy (NCBI): domain Bacteria; kingdom Bacillati; phylum Cyanobacteriota; class Cyanophyceae; order Oscillatoriales; family Microcoleaceae; genus Microcoleus; species Microcoleus sp. D3_18_C4. The sequence continues at coordinate 59,801 of NZ_JAUBTF010000005.1, read as the reverse complement.
TTCGCCTTAGCTTCTCCGATTTTTTCGGGAAACAGACGATCTAGAGCTTTGTCTAAATCGCCACTAACCTGAGTAATTACATGGGAGGCTTGAATAATGGTTGATGCGTGATGGATAAAGTAAATCAGTACGCCGATACTGGCAATTGCCAATCCGGTACCAACTGTCACCGAGAGTTGGGGTACAAAGAGACTGTATCCTTCTCCTTCTCCATGAATGGTTCGCAGTACGAGTAAACAGTAAATAAACGTGCCAATGAAAGTGCCAAGCACGATTTGATTGCCCGTATCCTGCATAAAATTACGCAGCAATCGGGGACCAAAATTTGAACTCGCCAACTGAAGCGCCACAATAGTAATGGAAAAAGCTGTAGCAACAACGCTGACCATTGAACTGGCAACCGATGAGAGAACCGATCGCGCACCATCGGCTCCACCCGTGTAAATCCACCTCCAGTCTGGTGTATTACCCGTGCGGTCAAGTGTCAGCATGGCGATCGCTAAAATCATCGACCCCACCGCCATCAACGTTGGAATAAACCAGTAGCTAGAGTGCAGCGAGTCCCAAAGTTTGCTTAATTTGACATTTTTCATGAGTAGGGGTGGGGCGAAGATTGTCCGTTGCCGTCTTGTGGCGATCGCACTTCAATGAGTTTTTGCAGAGAACCGCTGATGCTGCGGGGTTTAGGAACTTCGCCATTACCAGCGGGCCATCCTTCGCGTTGACGTTTGCGATCGCCATCCGTCTCTTCGGTTTGGTCGTGAAACAAAATTTGCTGCGTAGGAAAGGGCAAGTCGATGCCGTTGGCAGTAAGCTTTTCTTTAATCGCAGAAAGTACCTTGTCTCGCGATCGCAGATCGTCCATTCGTCGCGGCGGAGCAATCCACCATCGAGCGCGGATATTGACGGTACTTCCTGCAAGTTCCATCAGCAACACGTCAGGAGCAGGGTCATTCAAAACCTCATCCACACTGTGCATAGCTTCCATCATTAACTGCTTGGCTCGGTGAATATCATCGCCGTAGCCGATACCAACGTCGTATTCCATCCGGCGTTTATCAAAGGCGGTATTCACAGTAACAGAATTGGTGAACAATTCCGCATTGGGAATTACAATCCGGCGACCATCATAGGTTCGGATTGTTGTAGCGCGAGTTTCAATATTTTCTACCGTTCCCTCAAAGTTTTTAAACACAATCTGGTCATCGATTTGGAACGGTTCCGTCAAAAGAATTAGGATACCAGCTAGGAAGTTTTGTAAGATATCGCGAAAGGCAAAACCAATCGCTACCCCGCTAATTCCCAGCAGTTGCACCAAATCGCCTGCTCTAAATGTGGGAATTACAATCGACAAGGCAATAAACAGACCAACCAGAACAGTAATACCCTGCGCTAACCTTCCCAACACCAGTCCCAAATTTCTGGATTGGCGGTGGTTGCGGGTAAGCCGCCTGACCGCTCTCTTAATTGACTGGCCAACAAAGAAAAAGATTCCAAAAACAATTAACGCTAGTATCATATTAGGCAGCAGGATAATGAAGCCATTGATCATGCTCTCAATCTTGTCCCAGACTCCGGATATTTCTGCTGTCATAAAACTTCCTCTTGCATCAGTCGTTATTGATATAGCAATCCTAAATCATTTGTGAATTTCTTACTCCCTCCCCTTGGGTTCGGGGAGGGTTGGGGTGGGGTAAAAAATTTACGACTCCTGCAAGGATTGCTATAGTATTAAAATTAGCTAGATCAAACTCTTTTTTAAGGCTGTAGATTACTTTAACGTGAGGCTAATTTAGGACTTACACAGCAACAGTAAATATTGGGGAGGGTTCGTTACGCAGAAAGCTAACGCACCAACAATTTTTTTCAAGTGGATATCGAAGCCACATCTTGACCGTTGAGTTTTTGTGCGATCGCATCCAGCACCCTCTGTTCTGCTTCGGAAAGCTCTCCGCTATTGTCGGCAATGCGACGGCATTGAGCTAATAGCGGTACTGCAAAGTCCGGGTTAAGTTCCTCTAACAATGCACCCAATGGTTTGGGGGACTTGATGTTAGCAGCAATCCTTTGGAGAGAATCGGCATTTAATTGCAATGCCTTCAATTCTGGCAGAATATCTTCCCAGTTTTTGTTGGGATAACTTGCCAAAATCATGTGAACCATAATTTGATCCATCCCTGCTTGCTGGGCGATCGCCACATCGAGATATTTCTCACTTTGTTGCTGAATCGCTTGCAGCGTTTCGGTTCCAGGTTCTTCAGTCTCTTCCCTGACTTTGGCTTCGTAAAACTGGCGCGCCGCATATCCCAGCGCATACAGCATCGTCGCATTCGTACTCGCACCAATCATCGCGCCAGCCAGCGGTACGTTGCGTAAAAAGCCCAAACCAGCTTTCATGGCGTTGCTACCGCCTAGCGCTAACCCAAAAATTGCCAAAACCTCGCCTTTTCGGGCTGGCTGTTGCAAATCCATCCCATAAGCGGCGGCAATTTCATAAACCATTTCGGTTTGAATCGCAGTAGTCGCCGCTAGATCGATCGCCAGCAGTGCAGCCGCGACACCGGGTAAAATGCTGCTAGCAAATCCGACACCACCGGCGTGGATCGCTTTTTCCACCATAATGCGATGGGCAATTTCGCTGGGATATTCATTGGGATACTTTTCTTGGAGTTCCTTGACTTGAGCTTCGGCTTTAGCTAAGTCGATGCGATCGCTGACTCCAACTAACCAATCAAGCCTGAGTACCCCTGCCACTTGTTTCACAAAGGGAAGATTGCCAACATAAGTTACCGCATCTCCGGTTCCTTGCGTCGCTTGTCCAATCAATCGATAAGTTTGTTTAGCAACAGCTTCCCCCAAATCAACTGCTGTGTCAACAACCGCTTTGCCTGTATTCAGTGCAGATTCTGTTGTCTGGGCAATGAAATTTAACAAATCAGACTTGTGCTGTGAATTAGTTTCTTTTTTTGGGTTTGATTGGTCATCCATCACTGTTTTTTCAATTAACTACAATACGCCAGGTTTTCTGCTTGGACGTAGCCTCTCAGAGGCACTGTAATGGGCACCCAACCATCCGTTCCTATACTTTCAATCGTCACTCTTCGTCCATTCGCGACGACTCCAAGGCTTTCCCCATCGTTTGTATTAGCGGCGAAGGAGGGAGCAACTAAAACCGTTGCCGTTAACAAAATCGAACTTGTTAACCTTGTATATTTTTGCCATATCCTCTGCTCTTGCATCGCTTTATCTCCTTTTCAATCTCTATGCCAAAACCTTAGAAAAGGTTTTTAGCTCGTTCATCTTCTCCAAGAAAGGATGAATCATCATCACAATGGTATAAAATCATTCGACTCGCTGCTGTGCTTGTTGAATTTTCTGGTTTTATAATCGCTAATCAAGCATAAACGCGAGGTTTGCGAGCGCCAAGAGCAGCACCACTCATTGCCGCTGCCAAACTCAGCAAAGATCCAAGTAGAAATGACCAAGTAGCTTTAGCTGTATTACCAGCTATATCGCGGACTTGATTTGGGTCTACATTCGGCGCTTGATTCGGTATATTAACGCCGCCCTGTTGTTGTACTTGATTAGCAATTTCTCCAGCATTAGCAGCGGCAGCACCAACAGCACCCGATATCCCGCTTGCTAATAACCAAGCACTAAGTGCTAATGTAGTTCCCCAAAGAATTGCTGCATTCAAAAATGCTGTTTTCTTGGTCATAGGGCCGCAGCTTTGAGCCATCACCCAACCGCCCAAAAATAGGGAAATCAGCAAACTGATAATCGACCAAATTACTACCCCAAGACCAACGGAACCTGCATCTGCGCCTGTTGCACCGGCGCTTAATCCGATCGCCATTGCCAAAGCGCTTAAAAGTAGTTGAGTGCCCAGAGCGATCGCAATTCCTGCCAAAATTGGCCCCCACCTCACTTGATCGTGGTAATCCACCAGCGGATTGACGATTGTAGGCTCAGTGAGTGGATTGCCCGATCGATCTGGATAAGTCATAAAAGATTAACCCCTGCGTTACGTCATTTTTTTTCTTGAAGGTAATTTAAGTTTACTTAATCATCATTACCAGAATATCTACCGATGGGCATAATATTTTTAAGTTGAAAATTTTAAATATCAAAAGTAGTAACTTCGCTTATAAAATCGCAACTTCCTTTAAAAAAAACCAGCAGCTCGTTTAGAGAGGCCCTTAATTTTGTAGGATATCCCCTAGTTAAGGTGATCGTAAAACCTAATAAATCCTTGTGAGAGTTGCTGGCAGAAACGTTGTAGCTTGGCTCGACCCAACCTACGAATGATTAGATAAATTTACCCCCTTGAGTACAGGAAATCGAAATTCATCTACCTAAAGATAGAAAAATATAAAAAAATATCGCTATCTTGATGATTTTCAATTTGCTGAATCATTCATAAGAAGGAAGTATTAGAGCTGATATCTATCTAAAGTAGGTACACAAGTTGATGTAGATAGGTACAGGAAACAACTATGTTACTTTACAAAATTGAGGATTTTAGTCCCAACTACCGCCAAGCCGCTTTTGAGGACGACGATATCAAAGGACTGGATGTGTATGGCGGAAGTACCGATGATAAAATTGGCACGATCGATACTGTGCTGGTAGATGAGACAGGACGTTGCCGCTATTTTGTGGTAGAGACTGGTTCTTGGATTTTTGACAAAAAAGTTTTACTTCCCATCGCTCTTTGTCGCATTGATTTTAATGGGCGGCGTGTTTACGCTACAGGTTTGCGGAGTAAAGACCAAGTGGAACAACTACCCAGGTATGAGCATGGGATGGCAGTTGATTACGATTATGAAGAACAAGTGCGGGGTATTTATCGAACTTCCACAGTAGAAGCGTCTGTACCAGTAGAAGCATCATTACCTTTAGAAGCACCTGTTCGAGTTTCTACAACACATTCGGTCTCGCCTCAAGCTAGTAATCCTGCTTATGACCGGGATACCTACACTTACGAGCGAGAACCCGAATTGTATCAGATGAACGAACAGGATCATCAAAAACTCAAACTGTACGAAGAACGATTAGTTGCAGATAAAAGCCGTCGCAAAACAGGCGAGGTAATAATTGGCAAACAAGTTGAAACCAAAAGGGTAAAACTGGAAGTTCCTGTAGAAAAAGAGCGAATTGTGATTGAGCACACAACTCCAGAATATGCAGGGAGTCGAGTAACCCCAGATACCGCCTTTAAGCAAGAAGAAATGGCACATTTTGAAATCTACGAAGAAAGTGTGAATATCCAAAAGCAAGCGTTCGTGCGCGAGGAAGTGCAAATCAGAAAAGAAGTTGAGCAAGATACGGTTGAGGCAACAGACACAGTACGTCGCGAAGAGTTAGATGTTGTAAAAACAGAAGGGGAATCGGATATAAAAAAACGTAATCCGCTTTAACTCAGCCAAATAGTCTCGTTAAAAATGTAAAAATCAGGAGGATATTTATCATGTCTGATCGCAGGCATTTACCGTCAATCAGCGTAGCCTTTTTAGCTTTAGCCATTAGTATCAGTGGGACTGGCTTTGTGCTAAGTTCCCAGCAAGTTGCTGCTCAACAAGCTAAATCGAAATTTCCTGATGTCCCGCCGAATTACTGGGCGCGTCCGTTTATTGATTCCTTAGCTGAAAAAGAGATTGTTACCGGATATCTAGACGGAACTTTTAGGCCCAAACAGGCTGTAGATCGGGATGAATTTTCGGCGATGATCCGCCAAGCTTTTAATCGAGCAAGCGTTAGAAAGATACCGAGTGGAAGTTACTTTAAGGATGTGCCTAAAAACTACTGGGCAGAAACTCCGATTCAAGAAGCTTATGAAACGGGATTTATGAATGATTTTCCCGGAAATGAGTTTCGTCCGAAGCAGCCCTTGACTAAGGCACAAGCATTAGTTGTGTTAATGAGGGGTTTAAATATGGATTTCAATCCCCCTGTTGTCAAAATTGATCAAGCTGCTGCAACTCCAGCAAGCCCAACTCCAGTAAATAAACGTCGAATTGCTAGGAACCGTTTGGCATTTCCCCTTGCAGCGACTGTTTTGATGCAGCCGTTATTACCTCTAGTGGCAAGACAGCAGCCTGCGGCTGCGCCCGCACCTAAATCGGCTAAGACTGTTCTACCAACAACGACAAAAGCTGCAACTGCGCCTGCTAAAAATTCGGCATTAGATTTTCTCAATTCGTATTATAAAGATGCCGAGAAACTTCCTAAATATGCGGTTGAACCCGTGGCAGCAGCGACAAAGGCAAAGATAGTGGTCAACTATCCAGATCCCAGAGTTCTTAATCCGAACGAGTTGCTGAGTCGGGGTAGTGCTACTGCCCTAATTCATCAAGCTTTGGTCAATCAAGGTCAGATAGAACCGCTTCCAGACAAGAACGCTGCTAAGTACATTCCTAACAGTCCACGTCGCTAGTTCTTCCCTCAAAATTAACTTTTTTTACCCTAGAATTCTATTGACTCGAAACCAGCGATAACCGTAGGCTTCTAAAGGAATAGAGAGCGAGTCGGCACCGAGAGATTCATAGAGCCGATCGCCAAATAAATCGCACAGATTGCTGTATTCGTGAGATTTGAGCGTAGCGGTACAAGGTTTGTCGGCTAGATTGTGGACAGCAATCACCGTCCTGCCTTGCCACTCGCAGCAGTGGGCTAACACCGAGGGAGAGTCGGTTTCCAGAATGTGCCACTTGCCCCTACCCAACTCAGGACATTGCTTGCGGATGCTGATTGCACGTTCCATCCAGTTAATTAATGAGGCAGGATCGCGCTGCGCTGCGGCGACATTGACTTGTTTGTAACCGTATTCTCCGATCGCGATCGCAGGTCTGGCAAGAGTATCAGTTGCAGCCGTCGAGAAGCCACCATTCGGTGCATCTGACCATTGCATCACGGTGCGAACGCTGTCTCGACCTTCCAGCGAAAGGTCATCGCCCATGCCAATTTCTTCGCCATAGCGCAGCATGGGTGTACCAGGCAGGGTGAACAGCAAGCTGTAGATTAGTTCAATCCGGCGGCGAGATCCTCCCATCATCGGTGGTAAGCGACGACGAATCCCGCGCCCGAAAATTTGCATAGTTTTCTCAGGGGCAAACGCTGCAAAAATTTCCTCTCGTTCCGATGAAGTAATGCGGTCTAGCGTCAGTTCATCATGGTGGCGCACAAAATTAAGCCACTGACAAATATCAGGAATATCCGGTAAGGTTTTTAGTCCATCGCGCAGCGCTGTGGATTCTTGACGCGCCAAGGCCAAAAACAGATGCTGGTTCAGCAAAAAGTTGAACAGGATGTGCATTCTGTCGCCCTTAGCAAAGTAGACAGGAATTTGATCGCGATCGACATTTGCTTCTGCCAGCAACACTGCATCACCCTGACGCGATGACACAAAATCTCTCATTTCCTCCAAGAAACCTCGCAGGCTTTCGGGGTCTGCACCTTCAATGCCAATTCCTTTAATTAAAAAGGGAACAGCATCAATGCGAAATCCAGACACACCCAGTTCTAGCCAAAAACCCATAATTTTGCAGATTTCTTCTCGTACCGCCGGATTGCCAATATTCAAATCTGGCTGTTCTTTATAGAAGTGATGCAAATAGTAAGCGTTTGCTTGTTCGTCGTACTCCCAAATACTGTCCTCAGCATCGGGAAACACCAGCAATTCTGGATCAGTTTTGGGTGGATTTTCTGACCACACGTAGTAATTGCGATACTTGGAGTTTTTATCGCTTTTGGCTGCCACAAACCAAGGATGCTGATTGGACGTATGATTTACTACCAGATCGATGAGCAAGCGAATTCCTCGTTCCCTTGCTTGGTGCATGAACTCGACAAAATCTCCCAGGGTTCCGAGTCTCGGATCAATGTTGTAGTAATCCATCACGTCATAACCGTTGTCCCGGTTAGGGGAAGGATAAAACGGCAGCAACCACAAACAAGTAATTCCTAGCCCGGATAAATAGTCTAGGCGGTTGATAAGTCCCTGAAAGTCGCCGACACCATTGCCGTCCGAGTCCATGAAGGTTTCAACATCGAGGGAGTAGACAATTGCGTTTTTATACCAGAGGTCTTTCATATCAGTAAATTTCTTAATAGAGAAACGGTGTAACATGGCTGTGTTCAGAAACTGCCACAGGGCTATTGAGCAAGCTGAATTCCACGGCTATAGCTCATCCTTCGGAAGATAATTCTAAGTCGTATTTGTACCCCTTAAAAATATATCAATATAACGGTATATTAAACATCTATCAAGATAATACATTACGTTTTTTCAATTAAAAAACGGTCGATCCGGCTGACTACAGTTAGCAGGAGCGATCGCTAGGAATTTCCGATTCGATGTTCATCCAAATAGCCAATTAGTTTAGCTTGTAGCTGCACTGCCTTCGCTCTCTTTCGCCAAGACAGTGCACCAGCATAAACATTAGTTAAATCTGCCAGCGCTTGTAAGTGCTGACGGCATAGGAGTTGTGTTTGCCTTTAGCGATCGCCAATGCTGCCAACTACTCCTCTACCCAATTGAGTAACCCAAGAGAAGTAACAGCTCCAAAAAAGTGAGCGCCAATCAGATTGACGTTTGCCATCGTCACAAAAATATCTAGGGAACGAATCACATTTTCTGGCGAATAAGCTGTCATCGCTTGGGGCTGACTAAGAGTTTTTGCGAGGACTAAAGCAACTGTTTCTTCAGAAGCAACAAAGGCGATTAATACCCCCACCAAACTAGAAACTAATCCAATCCGTAAGGTGTGAGTAATATGTTCTTTGCTGGGATAGACCTGGGAATTTTCGGCGTGCAAAAGTCTGCCTAAAAGCCTATAGCGAAAGTCCCAAAATATTCTAAAGCACAGCAATAACAGACCAACTATTGCTAAAAATACCCCGAAACCAATACCTGCATTATTGGTTTGTTCGCTCATGTTGCGACCCAACATAGCAAATAATAAAACAATGCCGGAAACAGCACCCAAGAATAACTGTATCCAGAAGCTAAATCTACTAAACAAGCGAAAAGTTGCGACGAATTCAGTTTGGGTCAGCGGTTGCGACAAGGGTTCTGGTTGATTAAGTTGATTCATTATATACACCTTATTGCTGAATTGATCGTGAAAGCAAACGACGTAAGAAATAGGTTCTGCTTGTCTTCCTGTCGCAAGCGATCGCCTTGTGGTTAGCTATTAGAGTTTTCCTGAAAAGTCAGTTAAGGGCAGGACAGGATGCCGGATGTTTGGGAACCGAATTCGGCAATTTCCGGTAAATAAAAGGTTGAACTCAACACAGCCACTGCCGTTGTGGTTGATTGGATTTTCCTCAAATCCTCCCGGTTCTGAACAATCAACTTCTTGCGACACTGGGGATTTAGAGTCTTAAAAATCGACTTAGGCAAAACGTCTCTTGTTTCTGTTCACCATCTCAAAATCTTGCTTCTATCTCCATTTAATCTAACTAGCCAGACCTTGCCATCTGTCTGATGCCATAAGAAAATATCCCCCTGATGGAAGATGATTGAGGAAAAAGTTATGATACAGCTTTGAGTTAAGTGCGATCGATCGCACTATTGGCGATCGATGCTTGATTCCCAACAGCCACACTGGGGCGCATCCATTCTTACAACATCCATAAGCTAGTTAGGGCAGCTATTCCAGATTCCCAACTATTCATATGCGAGTTGGGAGCTATTCGTTGCAAGCAAGATTACCCGGACATTTTTTTATCACCTTCCGAGTATTGACCATTTAACCCAACAAATTAAAACGATTTTTAGGTGAACAAATTCGCATATTAATCTGTTATAGCAATCCTTGCAGTAGTCATAAATATTTTACCTCACCCCAACCTTCCCCGCGAGTTCGGGGAGGCAGTAATAAATTCAATAATTTACGCTTTGTATATTACAACCATTATTGCTTTGTTGGGCAAGTGATACTGCTTTGTCTCAACGGAGTTGTGGCATTTATATGCGCTTTTATTCCCTATATCGGCGAATTTTTAAGCGTAATTTTAGCAGGGCTGCTTTTATTAGATTAGCATTGGAAAACAGGTGAGGTGTTGTTGCTATATTTCCTAATTAAACAAAGTGCAGCAGGAAATTTGGTCACCCCTATCCTTATGAAAAAGCAGGGATATTTGCTTTCCAATTACACATTAGCATTCTAGACAGCATTTAAATTTTTATTGGTTTTTTTGGGATTATTTTCAGCGCCACCCATTCTAATTGTTATTTAAACTTTGGTTAAAGAAGTTTGAATCAAAGATATACTAGACTGCTGGTCTACTGCTCCATCAGGGAAGCTATCTCTTAGCCCATAAAGCGAGATTTGTCAAGGCTAATAAATGTGAAATTTATCACCACTCAATCAACCGCTGACACTCCCGCTCAAGACAGATGAAAAAAATCTCTAAATAAGCTAATTATTAAGTTAATAAATGATAATATAAATCGTTTGTTTAAGAACTCAGGTAACTGGAAAGGAATGCAGCATTGCCTATGCCAGCAGTCGTTAACAACTAAAGTATAAAAAATATGAAACGGGACAACTCACCCACCGACAGCATTAAAGACTCAATTGGACAGGCAGCTTCTCATCCCTGGTTTGAGCGACTGGCAAGATTGGGATATGCTTCCAAAGGCTTAGTTTACTTTATTGTCGGTTTTCTAGCAGCACAAGCAGCCTTTAGTATGGGCGGCAGGACAACGGATACTAGCGGTGCATTATCAGAAATTGTTAACCAACCGTTCGGTAAATTTCTGCTATTTCTGGTAACGATTGGCATTATTGGTTATGCCCTTTGGCGTATCGTTCAGACAATTCTCGACCCAGAACACCAAGGACAGAAAATGGATGCCAAGCGAATTGCCCAACGCATTGGCTACGCCTTAAGTGCTTTAGGTTATGCAGGTTTGGCTTTAACGGCTGTAAAACTGATAATGGGTTCGGGCCGTAGTAATAGCAATACAACCGAAGATTTGACAGCCCAAATTTTAGCGCAACCGTTTGGACAATGGTTGGTAGGATTGGCGGGATCAATTGTTATTGGTGTAGGCTTTTCTTATTTCTACGAAGCATATAAAGCCAAATTTCGCCGCCATTTCAAGCTAGATGAAATGAGTCCAACCGAGCAAAAGTGGGCGACACGGTTGGGTCGATTTGGAATTGCTGCCCGTGGAATTGTTTTCGTTATAATTGGTTTTTTCTTAATTCAAGCAGCAAGGCTATCGGATGCCAGTCAAACCAAGGGATTGGGCGAGGTGTTGGCAATTGTGGCAAAACAGCCTTTTAGTCCAGCGATTTTGGCTCTAGTACCTTTGGGTTTAATTGCCTATGGCATCTACTCGGTAATTGAAGCTCGCTATCGGCGAATTTTCCACTCATAAGCTTGCTCGTTATACAGAAAGTTATGAATTTTGAGTCCAAGATTATTTTGGGTGAATTAAAAACTTATCTAACTCAAGACTCAAAACTTTTACTAGCCGTCCTGGTTAAATCACCTGCTTTTAAGTCTGGATATTTTAACTCAAAACTCAGCGCGGACACGAAGGCACCGCCCCTACTCAACTCAAAACTCCTAAAAACTTATGGCACAAATTGGTTATCACGCTTCCCACGAACAGTTTAAGCCCAGCGAATTGCTGAAATATGTCCAAATGGCAGAAGAAGCTGGCTTTACCCATGCCCTTTCTTCCGATCACTTTCATCCTTGGAGTGAAGCGCAAGGACAAAGTGGTTTTGCTTGGTCTTGGTTGGGTGCAGCAATGCAAGCAACGCCAACGCTTTCCTATCGAGTTGTTTGCGCTCCCGGACAGCGGTATCATCCGGCTATTATTGCCCAAGCTGCGGCAACGTTGGCAGAAATGTTTCCCAATCGTTTTTGGCTAACGGTTGGCAGCGGTCAAGCCTTGAATGAACATATTACTGGGGATAAGTGGCCTACTAAGAGCGATCGCAACGCGCGCCTCAAAGAATGTGTCGATATTATCCGCGCCCTTTGGGCAGGAGAAACCGTCACCCATCGCGGTTTAGTGTGCGTAGAAGATGCAAAACTCTATACCCGCCCGGAAATTCTCCCATTAATTATCGGCGCCGCAGTTACCCCAGAAACCGCAGAATGGGTGGGCAGTTGGGCTGATGGATTAATTACGACTTCTCGCCCACCTGAAAAGTTAAAAAAAGTCGTCGATGCGTTTCGTCGCGGTGGTGGAGAAGGGAAACCAATGATTTTGAAAGTGCAGCTTTCCTATGACAGTAATGCACAGAAAGCACTACAAGGCGCTCATGATCAATGGCGTAGTAACATCTTCAAAAGCAAAATGTTGACAGAACTGATAACACCCGATCAATTTGATGCCGCCGGGGAGTTTGTGCAACCAGAGGAGTTATATCAACACGTCCGGATATCGGCAGACCAAGAGCAGCATATTGAGTGGTTGCAAAAAGATATTGAATTGGGGTTTGATGAACTAATTTTGCACAACGTTAACCGAGAACAAGAGCAGTTTATTGAGGTATTTGGCGAAAAAGTAGTGCCAGCGCTGACCAAAACTTGATCTTGGCATCTACCTAATTCAAGACTTTGAATTCTGATTTAATAATTGCTGAATCTCAGCCCGCAAGGCAGCAATTTCAGTTTGAAGTGCTGCAATTGATTTCGCTCCTGCTAATTCTGCTTCGTCATCCTCTGCATCGCGACCAATAAAAAATGTGGCGATGGTCGCAGTTACATAACCAAAAACCGCAAACGCATAGAGTGCCAGAACAAGGCAAAGTATGCGACCTTCTGGCGTTTTGGGCCAATATTCCGAACCCATTGTCATCATTAGCATAGCCGTCCACCATAAGGCTGTGCCGTAATTATTTAACCCGGAGGAACCATCGGCGACATCTTTTTCAAAAGCATACATCCCTGCTGCACCTACCAAGGTAATAATTATCGTTAGTCCTACGACATAACCAAATCCGCGACGGCTAACACTCGCAGCTAATGCCCGCATCCCTCGATTCGTACCAGTCATAACTCGCAACAACTGCAAACTTCGCACAGCCCGTGCTGTTTTGAATGCTCGCACAACTCGTACAATCCTCAAGGTACGCAAAGCAGGCAACAGCAGAGAAAAAGCCGTTATCCAATGGCTTTTGATATAGGAAATTTTGCGGGGAGCCAAGGCAAATTTAACTATAAAATCTGCAATAAAGATAATCCAAATAGTAGTGCTAACGACTTCTAGCACTGGGTTTAATCCCCAAATTAATTCAATAGTAAAGAGGGCTAGCCACACAAATGCCAGCACCAGCATGGGAGCTTCCAGCCAATCTTCTAGCTGTTGGAAAATCTCGCTTTGTTCTTGTTCTATGGCTTGTTTTTCTGCCAGGTTGGGGGTCTTCATCTACCTACCAAATCATTAGAAGTTGTCTTTTACGCTGCCTTTTAGCATAAGCTTTCGCCAACGGCACAGCAGTAAAGCCGTGGGGGATTATTGACGCGCAAATAATTAGGCTACTAATGACCCAAGCTAACTCTAATCCCGTTTTACGTAGCCCCAGCATGGCATAGAAAATCGCTGCCGCACCCCTTGGACCAAACCATCCTAAAAACAAAGTATCCTACCAGCTTTTTAGCTGACCCAGCTCATGTGGGCGAAGACAGCGCCACTACAAAACCTTGTTCAATTCATTCGCACTCTAACGCCCTTCCCTCTTCACCTCCAACTCTTCACGACGCAGTGTTTCCGTTGCCTCAACAATCTCCGTTTCAACTTCTTTCCTGATGTTAACTTCTTCGCGCACAAAAGCTTCTTTTTTTAGCTCAGCAGTTTCTTCGTAAACTTCCATACGCATCACCTTTTCCTGCTGGAATGGAGTATCCCGATTTACGGGTGCACCTGCCGTTCCTGGAGTTATACTTTCAATTACAACTCGCTCTTTTTCTGTGGGAATTGAAACTCGTGCGGTTTCGGTTTCAACTCGCTTGCCAATTGCTACCTCGCCAGCTTTGTGACGGCTTTTTTCTGCAACCAGTCGTTCTTCGTAGAGTCTAAATTTGTGATGCTCGCGCTCGTTCATCTGATACAATTGAGGCTCTTGTTCGTAAGTGTAGGTGTTGCGGTCATAACCAGCAGCGCTAGCTTGGTTAGAGACAGAACGCGGCATAGAAACTGGTGCAGATGCCTCTAAAGGCAATGATGCTTCTACAGGTGCAGACCCTTCTACCGTTAGAGTACGATAAACACCCCGCACTTGTTCTTCATAATCGTAATCAACCACCATCCCATCTTCATACTTGGGTAGTCTTTCTGCTTGGTCTTTACTCCTCAAACCCGTCGCGTAGATGCGCTCTGCATCAACATCCACTCGACAAAGAGCAACTGGAACTAATACCTTCTTGCCAAAAATCCAGAAACCTGTGTCAACAACAAAATATCGGAAACGTCCTGTCTCATCAACTAGCGCGGTATCGATGGAGCCAATCTTCTCATCTGTATTTCCAGCATAGATATCCAGGCCTTTGATATCTTCGCCATTAAAAGCCGCTTCGCGGTAGTGGGGATTAAAATCTTCAATTTTGTAAAGTAACATAGGAATCCTTCCCTTTCTATCTACATCAACTTATGCCTCCATTTTAGATATAACTCAAATTTGATGCTTCCTTCTTATGAAGTATTAAATAAAACAGAATAGTACGATGAGTATATTTATTTTAATTTTTTTCTGTCTCTGGATAGATGAATTCTCATTTTTTATCCATCTTCCGCTCCCTCAAGTTTCGCAATTTGAACTTTGAACAACTTTGCCTTTGTTATACTACTCCCTATGTTTAAATATTATTATGAATATATGCAATGCCGCCTCTTCAGCCAGCAATTTTCCATAACTGATAACTCATGAGTAATAACTAATAAAAACAAATTCCCCGGCCTAACCAGGGAACGAAAGATATTCAAAAAAGTAATGTTGTTTTAATAAATTGAATTTGCCAAAAAGCGGCGATAATTTAGTAGCAGCGATTGTTGATTTGAGAGCGGACGCCGGGGCGGGCAGTCCTGTACAGGTGCCGCACCCGATCGCATTTTCCAGTCTCAAGAAAACAGTTGCATTCATATTTGAGTACCACTTAAGCTTGGTTGCTGTTGCGAGTCTGGCTAGCCAGCTCCAACACTTGCGCCCAGCGTTTTTGGACTTGTTTGGGAGTGCATTTGAGCGCGGTGGCGATCGCCTTGTCGCTTTCTTGATTCCGCTTCATTTCTAACAGTTGCTGCATTTCGGGCGCAAGTTGAGCGCGAAATGCTTCCCATTTGTCCGAAGTCATTCCCAGCTTTTGATCGACATCAGCACCCAGCCATTCGTGGACGAGTTTCCAATTTTGAGTGCGGGCAAATTTTTCGACGTGATACTTGAAACGTTGTTGCAAGTAGTCGCGCTGGCGGGAAGACAAACCGAGCGCGCGGTCAATTTCCGAAGCCGAAAGGTCTTGCAATTTTAAAGTTAAGTAATTCACGCATTCTGGCTGATTTTGCGATTCCAGATAGGCGATTAATTCCGAGACTACTCGATCGCGCAGCACAGCATCAGCAGGATCGACAGTTTCCGATACCATTTGCTCGCGCACTTGTTGCAGCGCCGGAGAGCGGCTGTAAATTTCTGCATCTTCTCCCTTGCCGGATTCTACAGCCATTTCAATGTCGATCGCAGTTTCGGGAGGCTGACCCTTGGCAAATCCTTGAGCGCGCAACACGATCAGGCGCTGGCGGTTGCGGCCGGGTAAGCCGATTTGGCGCTTGGCGTAGTGTTCGGTGAAAGCCATGTACTCAGCCAATTCTAGCTGCGTGCGGGGCTGGTAGGTGACATCGAGTTGGTGTTCGCGGCGGAAAGCTCGGAGAGATTCGATGTAAAAGCCTTGCAAAAAGTCTTCAATCATGTTGTAGCGAGCTTGGAAGTTCAAGTTCGATCGGAAAGAAGCAACATGGCGGTAAATCATCGCCGCGAGGTGAGAATGCAGTTCGACGCGGCCTTGTTTGGAACCGAGGCGGTAGTATTGCAGGGTTTTTTGCAACCGGTGCTCCGCCAAGGTGATTTGCCAAGCTTCAACTTCGCCGGAAATTTGGATGCGATCGCTTTTTTGGCAAATCCGTTCGACTTCCTTAGCAATCCGCATCGCCACTGCTTGAGCGCTGCGGCTGGCAGTTTTCATTTCCGCTTGCAATTCTTTGAGGGCGAAGTTAGCCAAAGCGAGGATATCGATGCTTGGAAGAGAATTGATTTCGGCGATTTGTTCGCTGGATGCAGCCGGAATGCTGTTGAGGTCAGAAGCGGTGTTGCAGTTGACGGTGTTGGTGGCAGCTTTGACAGTCATGGCGTTTATCGGGTGGTAGGACACAGCGGGTGTGCGAGGACATTTGTCAGAGAGTGAGGCGGCAGTTGCTGGCGGTTTCGCTTGCTGTGCTGATTCAACTCTCTATACATTGAATGTTACGGAAGTAGAGATAACCGTAGTTATGCCAGTGTTCCACTCTCTCATGCAACAGTTTTTGGCTGCTGAATCTGATTCTAAGCGCTGGCTGTGGAAGATTGGTTTTATTGCCGTTAAAGCCTTACTGTACAAGCATTCTGAGCTGTTATTGGGGTGGGGCGATCGCAAGGAAAATGGAGGTTGCTGCCAGGCTGCTGAGTGGACAATCTAATAACTGGCTATTTGAGGCGGTTTTGGGCGTTAGAGATTGTGGAATCGAGACTTGGCAGAGTGTAGCTAACTGCAATGTCTTCTGAAGCTACGCAACAGCAGTTAGGAAACCCGGTTAATCTGAAAATTTGATCTTATTCAAGAAGGAAGAAGGAATAAGAAAGAAGCACAGAGAGCTTTGTTTGCCAACAACTCACCCCGATTCTCTCTCTAATACCAAAGTCACCGGCCCGTCATTCTCGATCGAGACTTGCATCATCGCTCCAAAAACGCCTGTTTCGACTTTTAAGCCGCTTTGGCGCAACTTTTGGACAAATTTCTCATAAAAAATTTCGGCTCGTTCAGGAGCTGCGGCTCGGTCAAAAGAAGGTCGCCGACCTTTGCGACAGTCCCCGTAGAGCGTAAATTGACTGACAACCAGCAACTCGCCGCCGATGTCTTGTACTGACTTGTCCCAGCGCCCGGTATCCCCGGCCGGATCGGGAAACAAACGCAATTCCAGGCATTTCCGAGCCATCCAATCGAGTTCTGCTTCGGTGTCGGTGTCTGCAATACCTACAAGCAAGTTAAGTCCGCAGCCAATTTTGCCGACAATTTGACCGTCAATTTCGACTTGAGATGATTTGACTCGCTGGATGATGACTCGCATGGGAAATTAGAAATGCTTAAATTTAAAACTAAAAATCAAAAGGTCAACTTACCTTTTTAATAGGAATTATGAAAAAAAAATAGGTTTCTCGGATAAATCTTGGTTTTAACTTATATCTTGCACCATACTCAAGAACAGGCAAGATGCCTGTTCCACAAAGAGTATATTTTCTTGTGGAACAGGCATCTTGCCTGTTCCTAAAAGGCTAATTGAGAGTGGTGCAAGATATAAGTTTTAACCGCGAAGTCTCGATGAAAAAACCTGGTTTCTAGCCAGCGCACGTCTGTTCTGTTTAATTTTCAACCTTTAGTTTTTCCCAAAACCTTTGCCGCGATTGGTTGAAGGCATACAAAGACAGTTTTCGAGTTGCGATCGCAAAGTCTCGGTATCCAAACCCTGACCAATGAGAACAAGCTGGTTTTTGCGATCGCCTTTCCACTCGTCGTCATCCATCGAAAATCGCTTCCCGCTCAAGTGAAAAATATGCCGTTTAGGGCTTTCTTCAAACCACATAATTCCTTTCGCGCGAAACACATTTGTTGGCAGTTGTTTGTCTAAGAAATATTGAAATTTTCTCAGAGAAAACGGCTTGTCACTTTGGAAAGAAATTGAGGTAAATCCGTCATTTTCTAAATGGTCGGAGTGGTCGTGATGGCTGTGGTCGTGATGGCCGTGGTCGTGATGGCCGTGGTCGTGATGGTCGTGATGTTCGTGGTTGTGATGGTCGTGATGTTCGTGGTCGTGATGGTCGTGATGGTCGTGACTGCTAGGAGTTTCTTCAGATTGGAAATATTTGTCCGATTCAAACAATCCGACGCTGAGGACTAGCGGTAGGGGAACTTGCGATTTTACAGTTCGCAGAATTCGAGCACCTTCTTTGACATCCCGAATCTTAACTTCCAACAAATCTAAATCTGCTTCTTCTACCAAATCTGTTTTGTTGAGGATAATTATATCGCCATAAGCTATTTGACTGTACGCTGCTTGAGAGTTGAACAAATCTAAGCTGTAGTTGGCTGCGTCTACTACTGTAACTATCGAATCGAGACGAGTCAGGTCGCGCAGTTCTGTGCCTAAAAAAGTCATCGCTACTGGCAGCGGGTCGGCGAGTCCGGTTGTTTCGACTACTAGATAATCAAGATTTTCTTGACGTTCCAGAACTTTGTAAACTGCATTAACTAAATCTTCATTAATTGTGCAGCAGATGCAGCCGTTGTTCAGCTCAACCATGTTGTCGTCGGTGGTGACAATCAGTTCGTTGTCGATGCCGATTTCGCCAAATTCATTGACCAAAACTGCTGTTTTCAAACCCTGCTGGTTGGTCAGGATGTGGTTGAGCAGGGTTGTTTTGCCACTGCCGAGAAATCCTGTAATAATTGTAACGGGCAATCCGTGTTTGGGAGCGTCCATCGCCAGTTCTGTCTCGGACTGAGTTGTAGATTGCATAGCTTGAATGTCAAATAATGTCGGAAGCTTAAACTTGTGGTTCTTATTGTATCTTATATTAATTCCGAACAGCGCGTTACAAGCGCTAATTATCTAAAATTGCCAACTATGCGATCGCACTTTTTTAATTGACCGCTGGAATTGTTGGCAAAAGTACCTCTAGGAGTTGTTCTGCAACGTGTTTCCAGGTAAACCCAGCCGCTACAAATTTGGGGCCTGCTTCGCGAGAGCGATCGCACAAGTCCGGCTGTTCTATAATATTTTTCATTAAGGCGATCGAATGTTCTAAATCTGGCATCATGCGAAATATCGGCTGACCGTTAGAAGTACCTTCTTGAAACGTACTTTCGACGTGCAAAGCAAAATCAGGAGTTGTAAAATCATCCGTCGGGCCGCCTTTAGTGCAGATAAGCGGCAAGCCACAAGCGATTGCTTCTAGTGCGGGCAAATTGAAGCCTTCTGCTAAATAAAGAGATACGTAGGCATCGGCGGCTTGATAAAGTTGAGCCATTTTTGCAAAAGGCAGTGTTTCTCCTATGTAAGCCATGCGCGGCAAAACTTTTTCTGCTTCGTCAAAAGTCAGTTCGTCTAGGTTTTGAGCGATTAGAGAATCCGACTCATATATTGATTCTTCTCCTTTCAATACTAATCTGGCTTCGGGATAACTTTCAACTACAACTGCGAAAGCTTTTAACAATAAATCGATGCCTTTATTGGGAGATCCTGCACCGATATTCAAAAAGACAAATCCGTCCCATCCTAGCTGTTTCCGCAAAGCTTCGCGTTCCGATTTTGTTAAAGGTTTGTAAATATTTGGATCGATGCCGCAGGGTATGACAATTGTGCGAGCGGGATTCGCACCGCTGCGGATAAATCCGGTTTTCGACCACTGGGAAGGCGTAATAATAATTATATCGGAGTTGCTGTGTCCTTCGCGGAGGGAAGCTGCGCCCGTTATTCTAAAGTTTTCGTTGTGCAGAATTCCCCATTCTGTTGTGGCAAACAAGCACGTCCGTTTTGTATTTGAGGGTGCAAAATTGTAAGGTACTGAGATCCGTAAGGTAGCGTCTGCTTTTATAGACGCGGAAGGGTGGGGAATATTTTTTATTGCTGCTTCAGCAGTTGCATCTAACAAACCGATTGCTGGCTGCCAATTTTCGTCGAGATAGGGGATATCTTTGTGGAAAAGTTCTAAATTGGGATATTTCAGCATTTCTAGTAGCTGAAATTGATTGGTTATCGCGTAGGAGTGCGGCAAAAAGCGCCAGCCTTCAACAATTATACGCATTTATTTGTTAGTTGTTAGTTGTTAGTTTTGGTTTGTTACCGCTCGCCCATCACCGATTACCCCTTACCAATGCCCAATTACCTATTACCCGTTACCCTTAACAAAAAGGGTTATTTGGTTACAAAATTATTGATTACAAAGTGGATTTCTCAATTTTATAGCTCGTGTTTTCGGGTAATATGACATCTAGCAACTGGTCTATGGCGTGTTTCCAAGGACAGTTTTTAGCTAGAAAACGGGGGTATGCAATTCTAGCTTTGGCTGTAAGTGCAGGTTGGGCGATAACTGCCTGCATCAACTGGTCAAATGTTCCCAGTGGCGAGCTAAAATAAATAGTTTTTTTTGCTCTTTCCACCGACATAAATTTACTTTCTACTTACTTTTTACGGGCAGTGCAAAGTCTGGGTGAGCGAAATCGTCGGGAATGCCGCCGGCTGGGGCGAATATGGTTGTTTCGACTACTAGATAGTCGATATTTTCTAGGCGTTCTAAAACACTGTAAACTGCATTAATCAATACCGAGAAATCCTGTAATAATTGTAACGGGCAATCCGTGTTTGGGAGCGTCCATCGCCAGTTCTGTTTCGGACTGAGTTGTAGATTGCATAGCTTGAATGTCAAATAATGTCGATCGCACTTTCTTTGTGGCTCTTATTGTATCTTAATTAGGACAAGGCCTGGTAAACCCAGTTTCTCGGAGAAATGTTGGGTTTGGTAGCATGGTATCTACGCATCAACCGGCAATCAGCCCGCGAGTGCAAAATAAGTGGGCCGCTAATTATCGGCAATTGCTAACGCGGTCGATCGCACTTTGTGATTTTTTTGATAAAAATTTGTCCAGAGTACCTGTCGCAGTTTTTGCCACTAACTCCAGCAGGGACAAATTGGGGGCAGACTCAAGCTGAGTGCGATCGCCCAATGCCCGCTGCTCTATAATAGTTTTAATTATCGAGCTGCGTAAAATATTTAACTTTCCACTATCAACGAAAACAGGGCGGTGGCTAACAACAGCCACCGCCCTCAAGATAGTATTGCGCTATCTAAATCTGTGCTTACGCAGGAAGCAAGACTGAATCAATAATGTGGATGACACCATTATCAGCAGCAACATCGGCTGTTGTAACGGTAGAATCATTGATTTTGACGCCATTGGAAGCATCAATTTTCACTTCTGAACCTTCCACTGTCTTGGCAGATTTCAGCTTGACCACATCAGCGGCCATAACTTTGCCAGAAACGACATGATAAGTCAAGATTTTTGTGAGCTTAGGAATGTCCTTAAGCAGTGCTTCTACAGTACCTGCGGGAAGCTTAGCAAAAGCTTCGTCAGTAGGCGCAAAAACTGTGAAGGGGCCAGCGCCTTTGAGAGTATCTACTAAACCAGCAGCTTTGACAGCAGCAACTAGGGTTGTAAAAGATCCAGCCGAAACGGCGGTATCAACGATATCAGCCAAGTGAGTCACCTAGTTTTTGTAATCTATAAATCACTATAACGCTAAAAAGTTAATTTAGCTACATTAATTTTTTCTTTAGTTCTGTCTGGTTTTCTGATATTTAAGATAACAATTTTTTATTTAACTTCTTTCATAAAATACCTATCTAAAGGTAGATATTTATTTTTAAATTTTAGTGTATTTTTATTTAGCAATGTAATCCTAAATACATTAGTAAGACGATCGCCCCTGCGCGCTTTTTAAACTAAACGCAAGGGCGATGCTGTCTCGCCCCTGCTACAACATTTTGATTAACGTGGCAAAACATTCAACCTTCAGCGCAGCGCTAACAAATTACAAAAGCCCGCCACCCCGACTTATGGCAACAGTTTGGGAAATCCCGATCTAAACTGTTAACAACCACTAACTAGCGGAAGGGTGACATGAGATACAAACTACTAGGTCACAGCGGACTTCGCGTTTCGGAAATCTGCCTCGGAACCATGACTTTTGGGGAAGAGTGGGGTTGGGGGAGCTCCTACGACGAAAGCCGGAAAATGTTCGACGCCTTTGCAGAAGCGGGCGGCAATTTCATTGATACCGCGAATCTCTACACCAACGGTACTAGCGAAAAATATGTCGGTGAGTTCATCGCAGCCGATCGCGAAAAATGGGTAGTTGCCACTAAGTATAGCCTCAACATGAAGAATGGCGAAATCAACGGTTTCGGCAACCACCGCAAAAATATGGTACAAGCAGTAGAGGCAAGTTTGAAGCGATTGCAAGTTGAATACATAGATTTGCTGTGGCTGCACGCTTGGGATTTTACCACACCCGTTGAAGAAGTGATGCGCGCTTTTGACGATTTGGTGCGCGCCGGCAAAATTCTTTATATCGGCATTTCCGATACGCCGGCTTGGATTATTTCTCAAGCAAATACGATCGCCCATCTGCGCGGTTGGACACCATTTATCGGCTTGCAAATCGAGTATTCTTTAAAAGAGCGAACTCCTGAACGGGACTTGATCCCTATGGCAAAAGCCTTTGATATTGGCGTCACAGCTTGGAGTCCGCTAGCAGCAGGTTTGCTGACAGGAAAATACAACACTTCAAAAACCGCCAGCGAAGCTAAACGGCTGAATTCACCTGAATCGGGAAAAATTAACGAACGAGACCTCAAAATTGCTGACGAAGTTAGCAAAATAGCAGCCGAAATTGGCAAACCTGCTTCTCAAGTAGCCCTAAATTGGCTGATCCAACAGCCAGTCGAAGTTATTCCGATTGTGGGTTCCCGCAAACTCTCGCAACTTCAGGAAAATCTCGCTTGTTTGGAGTTTGAATTAACCCCCGAACAAATGCAGCAGTTAGACAAAGTAAGTGCAATTGAATTGGGTTTCCCTCACGATTTCTTAAAGAGTTCGACGGTGCAAGATTTTGCCTTTGGAGGAGGAATCGCCAAAATTGACAGCCGCCGACTGTAAAGTGGCTGCTATTTTCTAGTCGCGGGTTTACGTGGATATTTGGCGTTTGATTGCAGATATCGGCGAAGCCGCCCTGAGAGGGATGATTGACATTTGTGCTGGGGGCGCGAGGTTAAACTGACGCCCACAGCGCAGATGTCATCACCTGGGTTTCTTGCCGCAGACTCGCGCAAAATCTTAGGTTTATCGTTGCGGTTGCCTGGTTTCTTGGGTATTGTTGAGACAGGTGTTCTTCGGTGAGTTTAACCCCACTCTATAAACTGTCAATTGTTAATCTATCGGAAGTCAGAAATGTCGGTCAATCTTCTGTATATTAGGATACAAATTTTCTAAATTAGCGATCGGATGAGTTAAAAAAAAGCAAGGTTTGTCAAATCAAAAAGCAACATAAACTTGATGGCAAATTTTCTCTCATCTTCAAATAAAGCAATAAAACTCGCTCTTTTTTCACCCCGTACCTGCCAGTTAAAAGTCATTTTACAAGGTCGATCGGCATCTTAACGGCTTTTGAACCCAGCGTGCAAGCTAGGTGTCTCCTGAGAGAAAAGTCATCCTTCAGATAGAAGTTAGGGCAAAAAAACTGGGTTACATTTAACAACAATAGCAAGTCAAACCATATTAACTTATCTCTAAGTTTCAATTCTGAAAAAAGCAGATAAGCCTGTTCTTACCGCAGCTAAACAGTTTCTTTGTTTGGCTCACTGAATGCGCCGCTTGCTCGTCAATAAAAGTTCTCAGATTTATGCTTGCGACTTTCAGTAAGACCCTGCTGAGAAATATATCCTATTGACCAATTTTAACGGACAAATTTTCATTGACAAATTCCAGAGGCTAATATGTCGCCCCCAGAAAACTCAGTAAACAATAATTATAGCAATAAAGAGCGAGCATGGGAGATCCGATTTACCTCTATAGATCCAGCCAAATCGCCATCTCAATTCGCTGCGTCGCCCGCATTGCGCGCCAACTTATCAAAAACTGAGGCTTTAGATGCACCAGATTTAGTTTGCCTGTCCCATTTGCGCTGGAATTTTGTCTATCAACGTCCGCAACATCTCTTGAGTCGCTGTGCCAAAACTCGTCGCGTATTCTTTGTAGAAGAACCTGTGTTTAGCGTGGCTACAGATTGGTGGCTTGATGTGAGCATCCACGAAAGCGGAGTCTGGGTAATAGTACCGCACCTGAGTGAAGGAACCAGCGAAGCAACAGCACAAACTGCTCAGCAAGCCATGCTAGATGATTTGTTTCGAGCGGCAGAAATTAGCCAGTACATCCTCTGGTATTACACACCAATGGCTGTCAGTTTCACAAGCCACTTAAAGCCGCTAGCTGTAGTCTACGACTGCATGGATGAACTGTCAGCATTCCAAGGCGCGCACCCGGACTTAAAAGCCAATGAAAACCACTTATTAAAGCGCGCTAGCGTAGTATTTACCGGGGGACACAACCTTTACGAAGCTAAACAGCACCAGCACCCAAACATTCACGCCTTCCCCAGCAGCATCGAAAAAGAACACTTTGCGACAGCCAGGAATCTTTCACAAGAACCGGCAGATCAAAAAGACATTCCTCACCCGCGTTTGGGATTTTATGGCGTTATAGACGAACGCATGGATATCGAACTGCTGGGGGAGATGGCACAAGCAAGGCCGGACTGGCATTTAGTCATCATTGGCCCGGTGGCGAAAATCGATCCGACAACTCTGCCAACTCACCCAAATATCCACTATCTCGGCGGCAAATCTTATCAAGAACTGCCAGCGTATCTTGGCGGATGGGATATCGCCATGCTGCCTTTTGCGATCAACGAATCGACTAAGTTTATTAGTCCCACGAAAACTCCAGAATACCTCGCTGCCGGCAAACCGGTGATTTCTACTGCTATCCGCGACGTGGTGCGGCCCTACGGAGAAAACGGCTTGGTTCGGATTGCTAGCAATTCTGAAGAATTCGTTGCTTGTGCCGAAGAAATCCTCAGCGAAAGTTCGGACGTTCGCACCAAGTGGCTGAGCGAAGTAGACGCCTTTTTAGCAGACAATTCTTGGGACAATACCTGGGGCGAAATGCTGGGGTTGATCGAAAGTGCGATCGACGAGAAACGGCAGAAAGCCGAAGACCGGATGAAAGTTTTAAGTTAGGAATGTTGAGGTTGAAGTGAAAGAGTTACACTTTACGGATTCAAAAATTAACACTCAACACTCCTCGCTGTATGTCCAATTACCAATTATTCCTTACCCTTACCCTTACCCACAATCAGAGGTGTTTCAATGTTTGACTATTTAATCGTCGGAGCCGGATTTGCAGGTAGCGTCATTGCCGAAAGACTAGCAAATGAGGCTGGAAAAACAGTCCTGATAATTGATACCCGCAACCACATCGGCGGCAACGCATACGATCACTACGACAATCATGGTATCCTCGTACACAAATACGGCCCCCACATTTTTCACACCAACTCGCGCCCTGTTTTCGAGTATCTTTCGCGCTTCACCGAGTGGCGGCCTTACGAACACCGAGTCCTCGCCAGTGTTGACGGTCAACTGCTGCCAATTCCGATCAATCTCAACACCGTAAACAAACTTTACGGACTGAATCTCACCTCATTTGAAGTCGAAGATTTCTTCGCAAAAGTAGCAGAACCAAAAGATTACATTCGCACTTCCGAAGATGTCGTTGTCAGCAAAGTCGGTCGCGAACTTTACGAGAAATTCTTCCGCAACTACACCCGCAAACAGTGGGGCATGGACCCGTCAGAACTCGACAACTCAGTGATTGCGCGCGTACCCACTCGCACTAACCGGGACGATCGCTATTTCACCGATACCTATCAAGCAATGCCCCTGCACGGCTACACTCGGATGTTTGAAAAGATGCTTTCTCACCCAAACATCAAGGTGATGCTGAATACCGACTACCGGGAGATTGAGGGTTTTATCCCTTACGGAGAAATGATTTACACCGGGCCAGTCGATTCCTATTTCAATTATTGCTACGGCAAACTTCCTTACCGTTCCTTGGAATTCAAGCACGAAACACTGAACGTAGCCGTACACCAAGAAGCACCGGTGGTAAATTACCCCAACGAGCATTTATATACTCGCTGCACCGAGTTTAAATACCTCACCGGACAAGAGCATCTAAAAACTAGCATTGTCTACGAATATCCCCAAGCTGAGGGAGACCCTTACTACCCAGTTCCGCGTCCAGAAAATGCCGAAATTTACAAGAAATATAAGGCTTTGGCTGATGCTACTCCGGGAGTATCTTTCGTGGGAAGGCTGGCGACTTACAGGTATTATAACATGGATCAAGTGGTCGCTCAAGCTCTGACAACTTACAAACAAATTACTACCAAGCCGGTGATTGAATTGGTAGAAAATGTTAACGCTTCTGCCTCTAATGTAAGCTCATCCAATGGAGTTTCCCATCGCCCAGCCGCAGCTTCTCTAGAAGCCGCTGCTGTCAACCAGGGCAACAGCAATGGCAACGGCAACGGCAAATCTGTTAGCAAGTAGCTGGAAGTTGCGAGTTCCTGGTAAAAAGGTAAGGTGCTGATTGAGCACCTTACTAGGTTTTTATCAAAAGTTATTTAATAATTCAAACAAGCTTTGAGGTAAAAATGAACGTTCTAGTTAAAATTGTTTTGTCTCATGAGGTTTTGGAAGTTTCTCAATTTGCTCAGTTTCAGAAAGAAATACAGCGCCTCATTGAAAGCGGTGGCAAAATTCTGATGCTGGATTTCTCAAAAATAAATTTCCTGAAAAATTCCGAGTTAATGGCTGTAGTGGCGATCGTGAAATTAGTGAGAGACAGCGAATGTATACTTTTGATCTCTGCCATGAGCGAACAAGTTAGAATTCTCTTTGAACTCACGGGACTACAGCAAATATTTCAGTGTTTGCCGTTTGCAGAAGACTTTTATCTCAAAAGTGACCCAACTGAACCGTTAGGAGGTTTGCAAAGTCTTGCTAGCTAGAGGAAGAGGGGGAGAGGGGGAGAGTGGCGCATAGGAAAAATCTTCCTGGTTTATTCTTTTTTCTTTTGACTAATGACTTCAGCACAAGAGAGCCTTCAGATGAGGCTGTTTTAATGGGCAGAACTTTTGCAAATTAATCAGCAAAAAACTTGTCAAAGTGGTGGTAATTGTAGCTAACCTATAAATATAACTTTGGGTAGATGTGCCGATGAGTTGGTTAGGTAGAGAACTAGAAAATTGTGAAATAGAAGAGTCTGCAACTCTTGATAGTAAGGTGACTGTTCAAGGACGGAAAACAGGTTATCCGCGCCCCCAACTGCGCCGGAGCAACTGGATTTGTCTCAATGGTCAGTGGAAGTTTGCTTACGATGACGCGGGCCACTGCGTGCAGCCGATCGATATTTCTGAGTGGACTCACACTATAGAAGTGCCGTTTGCTCCAGAATCCGCAAAAAGTGGGATCGGCGACACAAATTTTCACGCCAACTGCTGGTATGAACGCGAATTTGACGTACCCCACACAGAAGGCAGAGTTCTCCTCCACTTTGGGGCCGTAGACTACCGCGCCCGCGTCTGGGTGAACGGTCAGTTTGTCATAGAACACGAAGGCGGACACACTCCTTTCACCGCAGACATTACAGCAATTGTGAACCTCAACGGGCCGCAGCGGGTGACAGTCTGGGCCCAAGACGACCCGCAAGATTTGGAGAAACCGCGCGGCAAGCAAGACTGGCAAATAGAGCCGCACAGTATTTGGTATCCGCGCACGACCGGGATTTGGCAGACAGTCTGGGTAGAATTGGTGCCTCACACTTATATCGAGCGCATCCGCTGGACTCCGCAGTTTGAACGCTGGGAAATCGGTTTTGAAGCGTTTGTCGCGGGCGATCGCCAGTCCGGAATCCAGATTAAAGTTAAACTGTCGATCGGCTGTTTGCTGCTAGTCAACGACACCTACGAAGTCATCAACGGCGAAATCCACCGCCGCATCGCCCTCTCAGACCCTGGTATCGACGACTACCGCAACGAATTGCTGTGGAGTCCCGAAAAGCCGACGCTAATTAACGCTCAAGTACAGTTGTGGGCCGACGGCAAACTACTCGACGAGGTAAAATCTTATACCGCGATGCGGACGGTCAGCATCCAGCGCGATCGCTTCATGCTCAACGGCAGACCCTACTATTTGCGACTGGTGCTCGACCAAGGTTACTGGCCCGACACCATGATGACTGCCCCTTCCGACGAAGCTTTGCGCCACGATGTCGAATTAGTCAAAGCAATGGGTTTCAACGGCGTCCGTAAGCACCAAAAAATCGAAGACCCCCGATTTTTGTACTGGGCTGACGTGCTGGGGCTCCTAGTTTGGGAAGAAATGCCCAGCGCCTACCGCTTCACTCCCAAAGCCGTGCAACGGCTGACGCGAGAGTGGACGGAAGTCATCGACCGCGACGCCAGCCACCCCTGTATCGTAGTCTGGGTGCCGTTCAACGAATCTTGGGGAGTTCCCAATTTAGTCGAAGCGGCAGCCCACCGCAACTACGTGCAAGCGCTGTATTTCTTGACAAAAACCCTCGATCCGACTCGCCCTGTCATCGGTAACGACGGCTGGGAAAGCATCGATACCGACATCTTGGCGATTCACGACTACGACAACAACCCGCAAACCCTAGCCAAGCGCTACGGGCCCGAAGTCCAGCTAGCCGATTTGTTCGATCGCGGGCGTCCGGGCGGGCGTATCCTCACCCTCGACGGCCACCCGCACCAAGGACAGCCGATGATGCTGACAGAATTCGGTGGCATCGCCTGCGCCGGCCACGAAAACCCGGATTTTTACAGGGTTTGGGGCTACGTGCGCGCATGGGACACGAAGGAACTGCAAAGGCGCTACACCGCGCTGCTGAAGGTGGTAAACCAAGTGGAAATGTTCAGTGGATTTTGTTACACGCAGTTGACCGATACTTACCAAGAAGCTAACGGTTTGCTGTATGCCGATCGCACTCCCAAATTTCCCCTAGAGACGATGGCTGCGGCAACTCTCGGCTGGGATATTCCCGAAGAAAGTTCACAGCCGCAAGCTATTACTCAGTGCTAATCGGGCATGGGGCATGGGGCATGGGGCATGGGGGATCGGTTATTAGTTATTAGTTATTAGTTATTAGTTAATTGCTAACAATTACCAATTTCTAAATTCCTAATGCCCAATGCCCAATGCCTAATGCCCAATGCCTAATGCCCAATGCCCAATGACCCATTACCCATTCGATTGATGTTTCAAAGTTTTTTCATGGGCGGATTTGAATGTTCCACCCACAGAGTGCAATCTGGAAAACGCCTCGATGTCACAGCCGCCACCGGTCACGATAAATTTGCAGCAGCCGACTACCAACGCTTGCAGGAACAAGGCATTTATACAGTCCGCGAAGGCCTCCGCTGGCACTTAATTGAACAGACACCCGGAAAATACGATTTTTCCAGTTCCCTGCCAATTATCCGGGCCGCCCGCGACATGAAAATGCAGGTAATTTGGGATTTGTTTCACTACGGCTGGCCAGACGATATTGATATTTTCAGTCCCGAATTTGTGTCCAGGTTTGCAAACATGGTGCGCGCTTTTATGGAAGTGCTAACTGAGGAAACAGACCAAACACCTTTCGTGACACCTGTTAATGAAATTTCATTTATTGCTTGGGCCGGCGGCGATGTTGCCTACATCAATCCGTTTGCAAAAGGGCGCGGAGACGGGCTAAAAATCCAGTTAGTCAAAGCTGCGATCGCAGCGATAGAGTCAGTTTGGGAAGTCAATCCCCGCACTCGCATCGTTCAAATCGATCCCACAATTAACATTATTGCCGATCCTGACAAACCGGAGGATCGGGACGCAGCGGAAGGTTATCGCTTATCTCAATATCAAGCTTGGGATATGTTGGCTGGACGTTTTCGCCCGGAACTTGGCGGCAAGGAAAAATATCTCGATATTATTGGGGTGAATTATTACGATCGCAATCAGTGGATTCACAATGAAGACCCGATGAAATACACCGATCCGCTGTACCGCCCGTTTCGTGAAATGCTGCAAGAAGTGTTTGAGCGCTACCGCCGCCCCTTATTCATCGCAGAAACAGGTACTGAAGACGATTTTAGACCTGTCTGGTTTAATTATGTGTGCACTGAGGTAATGGGGGCGATGAAAGCAGGAGTTCCGATAGAGGGAATCTGCTTGTATCCGATTGTCAATCATCCGGGTTGGGACGACGACAGGCACTGTTACAATGGTTTGTGGGATTATTGCAATGAATCGGGCGATCGAGAAATTTACCAGCCTTTGGCGGATGAATTGCAGTTTCAAAGGCAGCAGATTGAACCGTTGTTGAAGTTGAACAAATAACAATCGGGGCGATCGGCGATTTAAAAATAGGCGATTTCAATCGGCGATTGAAATCGCTTCTATACAAACGAAGTCCGCCTTCGCGGACTAAGAGATTGAGGGGTTTTTAAGCCGGATTTGGGATTAGATATAAAGGGGAGAGCGATCTTCTATTTCCTGGGAGGAATGAGGGGCGATCGCTTCTGAGTTAGGACTTACGAACAGACATCTGTAGGGCGATGCACAATCTTTAATTTTATCCTCTTTGGTAAAGTGAACTAAACTTAGATTGAGAAAACTCTCCATTTTCCACAAAGTGTTGAAGAACTGGACGAAGTTCTTGAAGTTCTGATTTAGTCAAAGAACCGCGAACACCCATTTCAATAGCACCTAAAATTCTGTTTATTGTTAAAATTTGCCTGTTAAGGTCATTATTTGGTACAATTTTTTTCAGTTGTTCACTTTGAAGTTCATGGCGGGTAGCCTGTAGTTTAGCTATCATATCTTCACGACTCCAGCCTTCGAGTTGTTTGAGTATAGATGTAATTGTCATATTCTACAATCTCCTTTTCTTGACAAAATGAAATCAATTGAGTTTTTGAGAATGATAGGGCAGATTAAAACTCCCATTCATGATCTGGATCGTCAAGGGCGGTTCTGACAGATGTCAAATTAGCAAGGTCTTTGAACGGACTAGACTTAGCTATTTCGGTAATTGAAGTCATGGCTAAAGCTAACTGGTTATTATCACCCATTGCTATTGCTTCATCAACCTTTTTAAACAGAAAGTAAAAGTTCTTAGCACGCTCATCAAACGAGCCTTCAAGATACTCGATCAAAGCATCTCGTTTTGCTTGAATGTCGGCAATTGTTGCTTTTTCCCAAGCTTCTATACCACGCCGTTTAGTCTGTTCTTGCTCGGCAACTATTTTGTATTCGGTGTAAGCTTCAACAACATCGCGGAAGCACTCAGCAGCAGAGCCTGGATTAAAGATTTTTACAGGAACTTTTTTAGCTCTCATTTCTATTTGCCTGGGAAAATTCGATATTTCAACAGAACAGAATCCTAAAACACCCGCGTCTGCCACCAAGGAGTATTCTTAATTTCCTTCTGAAGATGGCGGACTTCTTTTTGAAGATTTCGGACTTCATCCATCATGGATTTTTGGCGAAAGAGGCTGATAGCTTTCTGAAAATCTGCTACGGCTTCCTCTCTTTTTGCCTTTTCTCTGCGTATAGAACCCCTTTTAACGTAGGCATAAGCATTGTCTGGCTCTATTTTGATGGCCTGATTGTAGTCGGCAAGAGCTCCCCGCTTGTCTCCCTTTTCATGGCGGACACCTCCCCGGTGAAAATAAGCATCTGTACAGTTTGGTTCTCTCTTGATGACTTGATTGTAGTCAGCTATTGCACTATCATAATCCTTGTTTGCTACGTGTGCATGACCGCGATACAAATAATTAACTGCTTCATTAGGGCTAAGCTTTATAACCTGAGTGAAATCGGCAATAGCTCCTTTATAATTTTTTACTTTTCCGCGAGCATAACCCCGCTGAAAATAAAGGTTAGCATCATTAGGTTTAGTTTTGATAACTTGAGTGAAGTCAGCAATGGCTTTTTTGTAATGTTCTAACTCAACAAGTAAACAGCCCCGCGTGAAGTAGGCATCGACACAGTTAGGGTCAAGTTTGATAACTTGAGTATAATCAGCAATAGCACTCTCATAATCCTCTAGTTCAGTATATGCTAAACCACGACAGTAGTAGGCATTCACATTACTGGGATCGATAGTGATAACTTGAGTGAAGTCAGCAATGGCTTCTTTGTAATTTTTTAGTTCGCTGTAGGCACTTCCTCGTATTAAGTAGATATCCCCATTGCCGGGAGCGAGTTTGATGACTTGGGTGTAGTCGGCAATTGCCTTGTTATAATCATTTTTAGCGACGTAAATGTTACCTCGATTGCGGTAAGCATCTACATAGCTAGGATCGAGCTGGATAGTTTTAGTGTAATCTGAAATTGCTCCTGCATAATTGTGCTGTTCATCGAGAATACAGCCGCGCACAAAGTAGGCATAAACATTTTGAGAATTGAGTTCGATCGCTTTCGTAAAATCTTCAAGAGCGGCCCCGTAATCTCCACTTTCAAGCTTTTCTATTCCTCGGTTAAAAAAGTCTTCATCGCTTTTGAAGAAATCAAAAAATCCTGTAATTCCCTTAGATACGCCTTTGCCTACATTCTTAACTGTAGATTCTGCTTTGGCACCAGCCATTGCTACGCCTTTGCCTACATTCTTAACTGTAGATTCTGCTGTGGCACCAGCCATTACACCGCCAGCCATGATTAAAGGAATAGCCAGAGGCCCTAGAGCAGCCGCACCCAAAGTTACACCAGCCGCAAGTGCTGCACCTCCTCCTACAAATGCACCCGCTTGATTTTCTTTTGCCTCACTACATATCTGATGTAAATCACCAACATTTCCTAAAATTTCCCACGGATTCATTGCAACCTCCTTATTTTTAAGCAGTAAGGTGGGAAATGCCCACCCTACAAATAGATTTTCTGCGTAAGTCTTGAGACTACTTCGATCGTGATTTCTATTTCCCTGGTAAAATCCGATATTTCTCCAAAACCTTCACAGTACCGAGATTAAGCTTACCGTCATTGTTTAAAACAGGGGTTTTCAACATTTCTACAAGTCCCTTCATCAGAAGTCCTACCTGTTGGAACTTCTCAGCATCCCTCTTAGCATCAAAAGGCTGAGATTCTAGTTTACTCAAACCTTCAACAGCACGAGTGTTCATGGATTCAAACACTCCTCTCAACTCAGTTATCCGCTGTCTTACCTGTTTGGCAAAGTCCTTAGCAAGTTTCATGTCTGCGATCGCCTTATTGACTTGAGCTTCATGCTCTCGCGCCTTTGTCATCGCTTTCTCGCCTTCACTAGCAGCAAAAAAGCCGCCAATCGCCAAAGCTGGTAAAAGCGTGATACCGCCTAGCACAAAAGCACCAACAGCCATACCACCGCCACCAGCCGCCACCGCTCCACCGCCAAACCATGCTAAAGTTGCATTCCAAGCAGCCGCTCCACTGAGAGTTGAGATAGCGGTTCCGGTGCTTGCAGCTCCTAGTGAAGTAACAGCACCAATAGCACCGCCGTAACCTGCTGCGGCTGCTCCAGCAGATTTAACGCCAGCCATAAAATATTGTTCTGCTCCTACCGCCGCAGCTTTGTACTCCTTCATCTGCTGAACAGAAAAATCCATCCCTTCTAAAAGCCGCTTTTCACTTTCTGAAGCCTTCCGACCAGTATTTTCAAGGAAGGTAACAAAGCGCTTAATTGTGCTTCTTATGACATTCAGTTGCAGTTGACCGTACTCTTCGGCTAATCTGTTTGTGGCTGCTTCTTCTCTTTTCAAATCTTCAACCGCACGCTCGAATCGCTTTTGAGCTTCCTGAGCAAGTTCATTAGCTTTCTGACCTGGATAGAATGAAGGCATAAAATACTCCTAAGTCTGATTTCTCGACATCTTAAAAACAGAGGTTTTTTTAGAGACTTTGGCTTGATAACTCTGTAGAGCAGAAAACGCTACCTCGCAAAAAGTGAGCCTTGCGCGAATTTCCTGTGTAAAATTAATCACGATCCTGCTTTCCCTGATCCTAATCTAACTACCTTTAACAAAGAAACTAATAAGCATTAGGAATCGTGTTAGACTTTGATTATAAAAAATCCAAAAACCTATCCCCTGCAATGGCATCCTCTAACGATCGCTTCTCCGAAGCTGCCCGCGACTGGGACTTAGAAACTCTTTACACAGACCTAGCATCCGCCAAGGGAAAGCGGCTCACGCCCACAGAGAAACAACATCTAAGGGGTCTACTCTGCGGCTACAGTCCCGCCGAAATTGCCGAAACGCTCAGTAAAAACCCCAAGGGAATTGCCGTTGATTTCTGTAATACTTTATACCAGTATGTAAAAAATCTTGTAGGTAAAGCCGATGAAAAGGTAGAAAACTGGAGGAAGATTTGTGAATGGCTGGAGGACGCAGGATATAAAACTCAGCCGTCTCCCGAACCTGAATCAGGTGATTGTTTACCAATAAAATTCTTAATAAAAAAAGCCAATGTAGTTGTTGATAAAAATCAAATCATAGTTGATATCAACCTGCGAATAGTCGCATCCTCACCTTCAGAAATTCCCATTATAGAAAACTTCGATATCAATGGCAATGGTGCAAACTAACGAAAGTGCGATCGCACGCATCAGCTTAATGTTAAACCGAATAGCAATAAGGGCGGGCAAAATGCCCACCCCACATACTAGATATCACTTTGATATCAGACTTAAATTTTCAATACCCCCAGGGGAATTCGAATCCCCGTCGCATCCGTGAAAGGGATGTGTCCTAGGCCTCTAGACGATGGGGGCGCGTCGTTGCGTTTGCTTGTGTTCCGCACCTTTATTACCTTAACTAATCTTTCCCAATCTGTCAACTACTTTGCGAAACTTTTTTTTCTAGTCGTCCGAAAGCTCGTCACAGTAGGCTTTGAGGATGGCGGCGCAATTGCCGATCGCCCCGAGATGAGCAATTTCAAAGCCGTGGGTGTTCTGGGTGGGGAAAGCCAAACAAGCGGCGCGGGCTACGTGGCCGAACTTCATGGCGATCGAAGCATCGCTTCCAAAACCGCTAATTACCGCCAACTGCACCTCTACATCGGCTGCTGTGGCTGCTGCGCGCAATTGGGCGTTCAATCCTTCATCGTAGACTCCGTAGCCGTCCTGAACCAGCAAAACCGGGTTTTCGCTGTCACGAATCGGGTATTCCGGCGCCAGAGGGCAAATTTCCAAAGCGATCAGCGCGTCCAACGGCTGGCGCTGGGTGAAATACAAAGCTCCGATCGCCCCAACCTCCTCCTTCGCCGACGCTACCAAATAAACATTTACTGCAGGCTCTTTCAAACATTCCGCCAGAGCCAGCAAAATCGCCACTGAAGCCTTGTTGTCCAGAGTGTAGCTCCCGATCCAATCCTTCAACCGTAGCGGGCGCTTGCGGTGCTTTCCCACCACCATCCGCGTGCCCGGTCGAATTCCGGCCTCGGCTAATTCCTCGGCGGAACACTTAGTTTCGATCCAGGCATTTTCCCACTTTAAAGAAACATCTTCCTGCTGAGCTTTCTGAGGAGATTCGTGAGAAACATGGCGGGAACCGAAGCTGAGAATGCCACTAATTGTTTGCTTGTCTCCGAGCAAATCCACCACGCCTTCGCCGTAAACCCAAGGAAACGCGCCGCCCAATCTGCGGACTTCCACCCTGCCACTCTCGCCTATTGTTTTAACTAGGGCGCCAATTTCGTCTTTGTGGGCGGTAATGGCGATCGACTTTTCGGGATTGCGGCCCTTAATTAGGGCGATCGCATTGTCCGCGCGATCGATCCAAGCATTCACTCCTAGGGCGGCGAATTTTTCCATCAACCGCTGGTTAATTTCCGACTCCGCACCGCTGGGTGAGTGCAGCATTACTAATTCTTCGATTGTTTGGAACAGGCGATCGAACTCTAACATTTTTTATTTTAGTTTTTAGGAGCGAATTTTGACGACATATATTAAATCACATTTACCCACTATTTCCCGGCGGTACACTTAGTTTCAATTCAGGCATTTTCCCACTTGAAAGAAACATCTTCCTGCTGAGCTTTTTGAGGAGCGTAGGAATGAAGCAATTGGAGGCAGCAAAGGGCCATTGAGTAACAAGATTCATGCGATCGCGTGGATGCGTTGAGCAATCCGTTGGGGTTTCACCTCACCCCCGACAAACTGGTGACGCGAGTAGGAGGCGACCAACTGCAGCCATTACTGGTGGCGGATACACTGCTGGCTAACAAGGGCTATGATCCAGATCAGCGTGTGATTGACCGCCTCAATGCCGAGGGGAAGATCACCGTCATTTCACCTCGCCGCAATTGCAAGACCCTGGAAACTTACGATGCTCAATTGTACAAAGCCCGTCATTTGATTGAGAACTTTTTCCCCAAGCTCAAGCAGTATCAGGCAATCGCGACGCGCTATCACCCTAGGGCGGTGAACTTTCCGGCGTGCGATTCTTCTGGCTGCTGCGGTCATCTGGTTGAATTGATGACACCCCCTAAATTAACTTGACAGTGCCGTAAACTAATATGCCTGACCTCTTGAGCACCTTCTTTTCTAATAATTTCATTCCTCACGGGCATTGTTACCTCTGGAAACCGGGGTTAGTCTGGCTGCACTTAACGTCCGATGCCTTGACTACCCTCGCTTATTACTCGGTGGCGTTTGCCATTGTTTACTTTACGAATGAGCGTAAGGATCTGCCTGCTCACACCGTGATGCTGCTGGTGGGTTTCTTTTTTATCTTTGCATTATGTGGCACGACGCACCTGATGGGAATAGTGACACTTTGGCACCCCATTTATTGGGTTTCAGGACTGATCAAAGCTGTCACTGGTGTTTGGTCTTTCTATACGTTCACCTTTTTACTGATTCCCTTAATTCCAGTGGCACTCGATACGCCCAGTCCAGCTCAACTTGCCTTTACAAACCAGGAACTAGAAGAGAGTCGCCGCCGTATCCAGGCGATTAATGTGGAGCTAGAACAACGGGTGCAGGAACGCACTGCCCAACTGGAAGCTTCTAATCGCACCAAAGACGAATTATTGATGCGTGAACAAATAATTCGGGCAGACGCAGAGGCAGCCAACCGTGCCAAGG
Source organism: Microcoleus sp. D3_18_C4 (assembly GCF_036702355.1). Lineage (NCBI taxonomy): Bacteria > Bacillati > Cyanobacteriota > Cyanophyceae > Oscillatoriales > Microcoleaceae > Microcoleus > Microcoleus sp. D3_18_C4. The sequence continues at coordinate 22,730 of NZ_JAUBTF010000005.1, read as the reverse complement.
ATGAGTTTCTCTCGATTCTTTCTCATGAACTCAGAACTCCTCTCAATGCGATCTTAGGGTGGTCAACGATGTTAAGGCAGAAAAACCTGAGTGAGGATAAGGTGGCGCGGGCTTTGGAGACGATCGAGCGAAACGCGAAGTCTCAAGCCCAGCTCATCGAAGACATCCTCGATGTTTCTCGCATCATCACAGGTAAACTGCGCCTCCGAGTCCGTCCTGTCAACCTCGTGCCGGTGATTGAATCGGCGATTGAGTCTGTACAGTTGGCGGCTGAGGCAAAGTCTATTCGCCTGCAAAGCGTGCTCGATTCAGAAGCTGGCCCGCTCTTGGGTGATGCCGATAGGTTGCAGCAAGTTGTGTGGAATCTACTTTCTAATGCCCTCAAATTTACGCCTAAAGACGGGCGAGTCCAGATTCGTTTGCAGCGGGTTAATTCCCATGTTGAAATTACTGTCAGCGATACTGGGGCAGGCATCAGCTCGGACTTTCTACCGTTTGTCTTCGATCGCTTCAGCCAGCACGACAGCACGACCACTCGCAGTTATGGGGGGTTGGGTTTAGGGTTAGCCATTGTGCGTCAATTAGTTGAATTACATGGCGGGACTGTAACAGTAGTGAGTCCAGGGATAGGACAGGGGACGACCTTTACAGTCAAACTGCCCGTGATGATTATCCATCTACCACCGAGCGATCCAGAGCCATTAAACTCGATCGTCGAGGCGCATGGGAGGTTTCAGGCCGCGCCGACCCTTGAAGGCTTACAAATCTTAGTTGTAGAGGACGAGGCTGACGCGCTAGAGTTGCTGAGCACAATTCTCGAAAAGTATGGTGCTGATGTCATGGCTGTGGCTTCGGTCAAGGAGGCCTTGACCATTATCGAAACCGCAACTGATCGCAGCCCCGATGTTTTAGTGAGCGATATTGGGATGCCGGATGAGGATGGCTACTCCCTGATCCGCAAGTTGCGTCAATTTGAAGTGCAGCGGGGCGGTAGGCTACCCGCGATCGCGCTGACGGCTTATGCCCGGAATGACGATCGTCAGCAGGCACTATTAGCAGGTTTTCAGATGCACTTGACCAAACCCGTAGATGCTGCCGAGTTAGTGGCGGTGGTGGCCAGCCTCACCGGACGTATAAGCAGGTGCTAAAACCCAGGTATTCTTGAACAAATGTTGCGTTTGAGAATAATGGGCTTCTTGTCAGCTTGGGGTGAAGGCTAGGGGTGAAGGCAAATCAAGCTTGTGAGGTATCTGCTCAATAAGTCGGGGGAGCAGTTATTCTAGCTACCAGGATAAGCCCAAGGGAAGAAGAGAAGATTTTTCGAGAATAATAGTCCCCAAAGATGGAATATTTCCCAGTTGAGAAATGCGGTCACGCACATACTCAAAAAACTGATTGCCAACTGACAAGTAATAGCAACAATAGACATAAAAGTATCCCAAGCCTGAGTCCCCTCCATAGTCTGATTCCCATAGCTAATATTACGGTGCTGCACCATAGTCCGGGCAGCTAACTCCGCCGGATTATTATGCAAAGGTAATTCGGGATGCTCTAAAACCCGCTCGCAACAAGAAATGCTTTGGCAGCAGTTAATTGTTTTCGTTGATCCAATAACTCATCATCGCTTAAAGTGTCAAAAAGTTGCCAAAATTTAGACTTTAATTCCCGTGCAGCTTCTGCACTCGGGCAATCTTTGTAAGCTAATAATTCCCGGTAATAATCCCAAAAATCTTTGAGAAACTGCTCTAAAATCACTGGATGGCAGGCTACTACTGGACCTAACTTCTGGCAATAAGCCTGTGGCAAAAAAATATGTGTGATCCTTAAAAGTTTGCTCAAGTTTAGGTCAAAGTTTGAGTTATTGGGTAGATTGGCATCTGCTTAAACTTGCGTAGCCTGCTAGATTATAAAAATGGCTAAAATTTCCATAATGGCACAAAAATATTTTGCAAGAGATCTCTTATATCCCGTCTTAAATGAAGGAGAGTTGTAAGGATTCAGGTCATGCGAAAAGCAGTAAAACCTATACGCTGTAAACATTTGGTGGAATAATCATCAAATATCCATTTTTATTAAGAAACCATGAAAGCTTTTATTTTCGTACCTATTGAGAATTAAGCTGTTGATTTAGCGAATGCTGGAATTCTATAAGTCTTTCTGTGGCTACGTTTCAGATACCTGAATCCTTACGGAGAGTTGATTATTCAATGGGACTAAAAAACACAAATCATGGTAATTTTGTATCACAGTTTAAATGCACAACAGCTTATCTAAACTATCCTTATATTTTGGTTGGTTTATCCTTGGTTATAAATAGACCTCTTGCAAAAAAAATCTATGTTAGAATTAAAGGTTTTGAGTTTTAGACCTGAGAGCCAACTCATAATTGTCAAGTGCTGATATAACCTGCAATCTGTTCTACTTAAGCCAAACCTTTGATTATAGCATAAAATTATTTTGCAAGAGGTCTAATATTCGGTAATCTTAATTTATTACTTGGGTTCAAGGATTTAATTGATAGAATAAATCAATTCCAACCCTTTTATTTTTATGTTTGAGCTAGCTTATTTCTTACTTCTTTAATTCGCAGAGTGACAGAAGATGGATATCAGGGTTTGGATCACGCGCTGACAGGGGCATTTTTTACGTAGTGGTATAACTACTCGGAACCCACAAATATGGCAATTCGTCAAGCGCTAGTGGGAGAGGGTAAATTAGTATTGGGTAGGGAAAAATCTACAGGAAGTATCGAAGTGCCTGTCCCATTCGCCTTGGCAGCAGGCTCAGGCTGGTAAAGTTGGATACGAGCGCGCCCAAGTCGTTTAGCTTGATAAAGCGCTTGGTCGGCTGCAGCAACCAGAATTTCGGCTCCCGATTCAGATGCAGGGACAATACTCGCGACGCCCAGGCTGAGAGTGACGTACGAGCTCACCTGAGAACCAGCGTGAGGAAGCTGTAAAGCTGCGATTTTGAGCTCTATGTGTTCGGCTACCAGCACCGCGCCTTGAATCGCGGTATTGGGCAAAATAACGGCAAATTCTTCGCCTCCGTAGCGAGCTACTAAATCGGCGGGGCGATTGACTGCATTGCCGATCGCCGCGGCGACTTGTCGCAAACATTCGTCTCCCCCTGGGTGCCCGTAGGTATCGTTGTAGCTTTTAAAAGAATCAATATCGCAGAGAATCAGGGACAGAGGCGTTTGTTCCCTGGCTTGTCTGCGCCACTCCATTTCTAAATACTGATCGAAACGGCGGCGGTTTGCTAGTTGTGTGAGTTCGTCTAAAGTTGCCAAGCGCTCTAACTTGAGGTTGGCCGCTTGCAACTGCTGGTATAGTTCTGCTTGCTTGATCGCGATCGCCAACTGGGTGGCCAGAGAAGACAGCAACTCTACTTCCAACTGCATCCACTGCCGGGGACTGCACTGGTGGGCCATCAGCAGCCCCCACAACTCGTCTCCTTGCACTAAAGGCACAACCAAATAAGCTCTCACCGCAAATTGTGCGAGCAAGTCAATTTGATATTGCGGCAAATCCGCGGCCAAGATATCGGCGATCGGTCGGATCGCTCGATGTTGGTACGCTTCGAGATAGAATTGGTCAAAACAGAAATTTTCCAGGGTTTCTCCCAACATGGGCTGGCAGTTGGGAGCTACAGATTCCACTGTCACCGCCCCCGTCGCCGGGCCCGCGCAGAGACTGCCGGTACAGGGGTTGAAGCGCACGATCATCACTCGATCAGCCTGAAGGAACTGACGCACTTCTGTCACTGTCGTGCTGAGCACTTCGCCCAAATCCAGAGACTGGCGGATGTGCTGAGTAATTGTCGCCATCAGCAGTTCTCGTTCATTCTGCTGCCGTAGCGCCTCTTCTGCCCGCTTGTACTCGGTGATATCTTGAGCGGTGCCGAAAATTTGTTTGGGGCAGCCGTCGGCTGTACGGGCGAAAACTTGGTCACGGCAGCGAAACCAGCGCCATTCGCCCGATCGATGTTTGAGGCGATATTCCAACTCCAAAATATGCCCGTCTTGAGTCGAGGGAAATTTTTGCTGATGGGCTTTGAGCCTCGGCAAATCTTCTGGGTACACCAAACTCGAGTACAAAGCAGTTTGCATCTGTAAAATTTCGTAGGGAGTGTAGCCCAGCAATTTAGAAGCTTGACCGTTGACGTAAACGTTTCGCTGTTCGGTCAAATCGTAGATGTACAGTAAATAAGGCGCCGCGTCAGCAATCTGCTGGATGAAATGCTGGCTCGATCGCAATTCTTCCTCCACCCGCTGACGCACTTGCACTTCTTCCAAAGCTTGATCCCGCATTGTGCGGTAAGCTTGAATGCGGTGGGTGAGGTCGGTCACGTCTTGAATCACCAGCAGCGCGTAGAACGATGGGGAATTCACCCCCGGCCATATTGATGACGAAACTGAGGGTGGAGATTCCCTAGACACAAAAGCACTTCTTGATGATCGGGAGCCGACATTACCGTCTGATTCCAGCTCAAGAGTATGGAGAATCCAATCTCTAATCTCCTGTTCTTCAATGCCAGCCTCCAGTGCCGGCACAGCAGTCACAGTAGTTTGCTGAATTCGCTGCTGGCCGTCTTGCCAAGTTGCCGGAATCAGGTGTTTGTGAATTTGAGAAGAAAAAATTGTTGGCGGGCCTCCTGCAAAGATTTGCTTGAAGCGAGTGGCGTACTTTAACTGACTCAGGTGAGGAAAATGGGTTGTGATCTTTGTTCCCAATATTTGGCTGCGGGGAATTTTAGTCCACTCTTCCAGACAAGTGTTCCAAAACAGCACCACAAAATCATCTTGCAGCAAGCAGGCGCCGACTGGTACGCTGTCGAGAACCCCAAACTTTTCCTTAATACTTTTGCTCTCCTCAATCATAGACCCCCGGCAAGTTGATTGATAGCAGTCAACAAGGTGTCAAAGGAATTAACATTGAAAATAAGAATAATATCTCCTTCAATGTGAAGCCTTTCAATCATGAAACTGGTCTGGGCTAATAAAACAACTGTATCAGTAGCTAAACCGCCAGAGATCAGCAAACTAGCAATCGTCCCTTCACTATAAGTGGGAATTGAGTAGTTTAGGCGCTGCTGAAGCACGTTGCTGATTGCACCCATAACCCCATTAATTACAATATTTCCCACTTCACTCAGCGTACCAATTTTGACTGAATCGAGATCGTGAGTTCCTTCTTCCCCTGTGAGCATCGTCACCAGCAAAGCAGCGCTGTTGGTGGGAAAGACTAGCTGGGCAATGCCTCCAAAGGAGCCTGTGAATTTGAGCTGGACAGCAGCGATTTGCTCGCCGTTGAGGTGCTGCTCTAACTCTTCTTCCACGTCGGTGGGAGTCAGAATTTGAAGGTACGGGATTTGCAAGCGAATCGGGGAGTCGATCATGTCATTCAAAACCCCTGCGGCTTGACCGATCCCGATGTTGACGAGTTCCTGCAAAGCATCGAGCTGTCGAGTGCTTAATTTCATTGGGCGCTCTCCTCGCTGACACTGAGAGCTTTTTTGATCCACCCGATTAGTTCGTCTGAGTTGGGCATTTTGTGAATGACTGCCAGGGCTCCGAGATCCATGCACTCGGAGCGGGTGCTGGCTTGAATGTCTGCGGTAATTACGATCACTGGAATTTTATATCCTCGATCGCGCATAGCTTGCAGGACTTCCCGACCTTCCATTTCTGGCATCAGCAGATCTAAGAGCATACAGTTTGGAGTTTTAGTGCCGAGCTGTTCTAGAGCTTCTGGGCCGCTGGATGCTTCCCAAGTCTCGTATCCCTCTGCTCGGAGAATTTTGCAGATTACCCTGCGAGTCAACCACGAATCTTCGACAACGAGAATTGATGTCACTACGTTCTCCTCCTTCTATTGTTAGGACTGACCGGTATTGCAGGTACTGCTTTTATCTTGACATTAATTTAAAGTGCTGGGACGGTGTGTGATCGAGCTTCACTTGGAATTCCTGTTCTTAAAAACTAACGCATTAATGTATTGGATAGTTTAGTATCTTGGACTATGTGAAGAAAAAACCCGGTTTCTGAATGAAACCAGGTTTGCGGGATCTCTATTGCTCCTAACATGGGCGCTCAATTATAGATTACCAAACGCTTCCGAAGGGACTCTACTCGCTGTTTGGCCGTGGTATTGTCTGGCTCGCAGGCGAGAGCTTGTTCATAGATTTCCAAGGCTTGGGCTGTTAATTTCTTGCGCTCGTAGGCGTGACCCAGATTATTGAGAGATGTAACGTATTCTGGCTGCAACTTCAGGGCTTCTTTGTAGTGGCGGATGGCGATGTCGTACTGTTCTTGGCCGAAGTGTGCAAAACCGAGGGCGTTGTAAATAACAGCTTGATTTTCTTCGCCTTCTAAGTCTTTGGCTTTCAGGGCTTTTTGAAACAGTACGATCGCCTGGGAGTAAAGCTTTTTATCTAGATAGATACTTCCTAATTCGTAGTATTCCTGTGCTGTTCCTTTTTCTACTGTCAGCTTATTTTCTAAGCGTTCCAGAGACATTTCCAGCTTCCGAGTTTTGAGAATCTGGCGCACCACAAACCAGGAAGTGCTGCCGAGTATAGCGAGCAGGACTGACAAGTAAATAATGAGCAAATTACTATCCATGTTTTTCTTAAATTTAGGTAGGTCTGCGGAAGGTTTTATTTATTTTAAGGCGGTAGAAATCTCTGATATCTGCCTCTGCAACTGTATAAAAAACAAGGAAATAGCGATCGACCGGCCCGATCGCGATTTCTGAAAAAGCAACAGCCCAGAAGTAAGAACAAAGAAGGAAAGTTTGTCTCAACCTCCTAAATTCATCAGGAGTTTTCCTTCTCTGGCAGACAGTTAAATCTTTCTTACTTCTGCTTTGTGCATTCTGAAAATCAACCTAACTTTCAGGCTCCGGCTCGATTAGCCATTTCCACGACTTTACCGAATGTTGCGGGGTCAATGATCGCCATTTGTGCCAGCATTTTGCGGTTAATTTCGATGTTGGCTTTTTTCATGTTGCCGATCAGTCTGCTGTAGCTCGTGCCGTGCTGGCGCGATGCAGCATTGATCCGAGCAATCCACAGGCGGCGGAAATCGCGTTTGCGTTTTTTGCGATCGCGATAACCGTTACGCAGGGCCTGCATCACCCGTTGGTTAGCTGTGCGGAACTGTTTCGACTGTGCGCCTCGGAAACCCTTGGCTAATTTGAGAATTTTTTTGCGGCGCGCTCTGGCGACATTACCGCGTTTTACCCGTGTCATCTTTAATTTCCGTTAAACTTTACAAGTATGGAAGCATTAACCGCACGTTAGCATCGTTGGTCTCGTCGATGACGACCAGCTTAGAGAGACGGCTTTTGCGAGCTGAACTTTTGTGCTGTAGCAAGTGGCTTTTGTAAGCTTTGCGGCGCACGATCTTACCGCTGCCGGTCGCTCTAAAGCGCTTTGCGGCTGCTTTGCGAGTTTTGAGTTTTGGCATGGACTGGTGTTATTTGGACACAAGCTTCAACCGTATCACATTTGTGGTACTTTCTGCAAGGGAGATTTGCGGGTTGGGGGCGGCGCTGTATTTGGGGCAATATACAGGATGGGCGATCGGCTAATCTTGTGGTTGTTTCCGGCAGTCAACACTTAGTATAGAATGTTATACCGCACTTGCGGTATCATTAAGCGTTCATGAAATTCAATCTCAAAAAAAATTAATTTCACAGGTTCCAGCGAGCCGAGCCTTACCTTTTTCGGTCGATTTATTTCGCAATAATTAAACCATAAGTTTATGGATCGAGATGAGTTTGAAGAATGGCTCTACGACTAAAAGCGTTTGTAAACCCTTAAATTTGTGCAAATTAAAAATGCTGGAATCATGCCGATATTAGCACTCGAACCTTACAAATAAAGGAGGTATTTAAACTGAATTTAGTATTAAACTCTCAATACAGGCCTTTCGGGATTTTCGGGATTGGGAACTAGACGCTGATTTTTGCAATCTACCAGCAAATCTAAAGTTTCTAACACAGTTTGGCCGATTAGCACCATATCGCCTAAAACCATTGCCGCCTCAATTGTCTCGCGCCCTTCTATTTCAATGATAATAGGCCCAGTCAATCCTACTGTTTCTTGTCTGCCATCAGCATATTTTGCTATTTCCTGACTCCTAATTCTTAAACCCAGGTGTTCGCAGACTTCTACAGGAATAGCTGTGCGTACTGCGCCAGTATCTATGAGTGCTTCAGCTTCGTACACACGCAACAGATTTGGATTGAGCAATCCTCTCTTGACTAACTCTTCATCAATGGCATTCGTTAGCTTGACTTTGACTCGAACTGCACCCATATTTTTGCTGGATTGAGTTAGATCGCGATCGAGATTTATCATATCGCCTCTCTTTTCGTCTATAAAGTCTACCTTTGATTCTAGCCCTAATTTATGGTAGTAAGATTCGCAGTGCACACCCTACAAGTAGAGTTTGTACGTAAGTCTTACAGCGTATTGCAGGTTGAAGAAGTGCAGTAGGGACAAAGGCTTTCGCCCTGTCCCTACGGGGATCTATCACTCTTGTGGGGAGTAGGGGTTGGGCATCCTGGCAGCCCTAAACATACAAGTTAAATGCACAAAAGCTTACTCATCTTCTGCATAGATAAACCGATACAATTCGCTAGGATCTGGCTCAGCGCTTTTCTCAGCAAAATCGACTGCATCATCAATTACTGCTTGAATTTTATTATCGATCTCTTTCAATTCTTCAGCAGTTGCCAAAGTTCGATCGATCAAATCAGCAGCCAACTTCTTAATCGGATCGCGAGGGAACCAATATTCCTTCTCTTCCTTAGAACGCAACTCATCAGGATCGGCCAAAGAATGGCCGCGAAAGCGATAAGTCAAAGCCTCAATCAAAGTCGGCCCCTCGCCGGCTCGCGCCCGCGCTACAGCTTCTTTCGCCACTTCCCGCACCGCCAAAACATCCATCCCGTCAACCTCAAAACCAGCCATGCCAAAAGCATGAGCCTTCTTGTAAATCAGCGGATCAGAAGTAGCTCGCTCGTGGGCCATCCCGATCGCCCATTTGTTGTTTTCCACAACATAAATAATCGGCAACTTCCACAAAGCCGCCATATTCAAACATTCAAAAAACTGCCCGTTATTTGCAGCACCATCGCCAAAAAAACAAGCAGTCACGCCATCGGAACTTTCATCCCCCAAAGCTTCGCGGCGGTACTTCGATTGAAAAGCCGCCCCCGTAGCTACAGGAATCCCCTCAGCCACAAAAGCATAACCTCCCAACAGTCGGTGTTCGGCCGAAAACATGTGCATCGAACCGCCGCGGCCCTTCGAGCAACCAGTTTCCTTCCCGAACAACTCCGCCATTACCTCCCGCGCCGGCACGCCCGCGCTCAAAGCGTGAACGTGATCGCGGTAGGTGCTGCTGACGTAATCAGTGTCATCCCGGCGCATCGATCGAATCACGCCAGTAGAGACAGCTTCCTGACCGTTGTACAAGTGGACAAAACCAAACATTTTGCCCCGGTAGTACATCTCAGCACACTTGTCCTCAAAGTAGCGCCCCAAGACCATATCCTCGTAGAGCATCAAGCCCTCATCCCGAGAAATGTTTACGCTTTGCGCGTCAAAAACTGGTAAAGTCCGTTCCTGAACCATAAATAATTAATACCCGACGATCGGCTTCCTAGACTTCTAAATTTAAACCCAGATGGGACACAACCGCAGCAGAAAACGATCAAACGTTTTCTGTGCAACAGTTCACCAATTGTTAAAATGTGTTTAGCAGGCGGGGCGGATTGCGGGGACTCGGAGAACCAACTCCCATCTAAACCCCATGCAAACGAATGATATAATTCCATTACTCTCAAACCCGAAAATGCTCAAAAGTCAAACCACTCCTTTAGCTGACGGGCAGTGGGGCAAGGCATTTTCCTCACTGTAAAACGCCCTAGAGCGAAAAAAATCAGAGTATATCTACGGCAAGTCCAACATACCGCGAATGGGGCGGTTGGAAGCCAACACCAGAATTTTTGATTTGGTTTGCGGGAGTATGTCACTTAAGATAGGCTAATTCAGTTGCTAGCGCTTTGGGGAAGTGGACAGTTCTTTAACTTATGTTAATTCCACTAGATTACTACCGGATTTTGGGTCTACCGATTCAAGCTACTGCCGAACAGTTGCAGCAGGCTCACCGCGATCGAACTTTACAGCTTCCGCGCAGGGAGTATTCCGAAGTTGCGATCGTCGCCCGCAAACAACTGCTTGATGAAGCCTGCGCCGTTCTGTCAGACTCAGAGGGGCGCAAAGCTTACGATGCCAGTTTTTTAGCCAAAACTTACGATCGAGAGTCGGAAGCCGCACAGGAAGCCAAGCACCAGAGGTCAAAAACCTCAGCAGGCACGGCCACAGTCCTGCAAGACGCAGGAGAAACCGCTCCGGCAGAGTCCAAGGCTTTAGAGGCTGCTCCCGACCCCCACACTCCAAGTATTGAAATCGATGACAACCAATTCGTAGGAGCCCTGCTCATACTGCAAGAACTGGGAGAATACGAACTCGTACAGAAGCTGGGTCGCCCGTATCTTAACAATGGCAGCATCGCGATCGCAGAAGGTCGTTTCGGCGACCCCCAGCTCGTGAGGCCAGATATAGTTTTAACTGTCAGCCTTGCCTGTCTAGAACTCGGCCGGGAACAGTGGCAGCAAGGTCAGTACGAAAATGCCGCAAAATCATTAGAAGCAGGTCAAGAATTGCTGCTGCGCGAAAGCCTATTTGCAAGCGTGAGGGGTGAAATGCAAGCCGACATATACAAACTCCGTCCGTACAACATTTTAGAGCTATTATCACTTCCCGAAGAAAAAGTCGCCGAGCGTCGCCGGGGACTACAAATCCTGCGAGAAATGCTTCAAGAACGAGGCGGTATCGACGGTTCGGGAGATGATCGATCGGGTTTAGGAATAGAAGACTTCCTCCGGTTCGTGCAGCAAATGCGTAAACACCTAACCAGCAGCGAGCAGCAGGCGCTATTTGAAGCCGAAGCCGGCCGCCCCTCCGCAGTCGCCACTTACCTATCGGTCTACACCCTGTTAGCCCAAGGATTTGCCGCCAGACAGCCATCGATGATCCGTCGCGCCAAGCTGATGCTGATGCAGCTCGGTCGCCGCCAAGACGTTCACCTAGAAAAAGCCGTCTGTTCCCTGCTGCTGGGCCAGACAGAAGAAGCCAGCAGAGCCCTCGAACTCAGTTCGGAAAAAGAACCCCTGGCCTTCATTCGCGAACATTCCCAAGATTCACCCGACTTGTTGCCCGGACTGTGCTTGTACGCAGAACATTGGCTACAAGAAGAAGTGTTTCCCCACTTCCGCGACTTGGCCAACGAGTCAGTGTCCTTGAAAGACTACTTTGCTGACCCGAAAGTACAAGCTTACCTAGAAGCTTTGCCACAGGACGCAGAAACCGCCAACGAATGGGTCGTCGTGCAGCCCCGTTCCGGCAAGCCCCCAGGGCGACTGCAACCGACAGCAGGCCGATCGCCCGCTGCCATACCTGCACAGCCACCCACAGCCAAGCAGGGAGCCAGTACGGTCACTTTGACCCCCGTACCGGGCGAGGCTTCCACCGTAGCTTCGGGAACGAAATCCCCGGCAACTGTGGCCGCGTCGAGCGCTGTTGCCCCCGTCTCTCTCCCGATAGCTACAGTGCCACACCCTGCTGAATCGACTTCCAAACATCGCAGACGCCAACATTCAGGGCGCAGCGGAGCAAGTGGCAATGGGCTAAAGGGCGATTTTGTTGATCGGGCGCGCACCAAGGCAGCAGAAATTACCACCCAAGTCAAGTCCATGCCTCCAAACAGGCTGGCTTTGTTTATAGTCGCAGGTGTCCTGAGCCTGTTATTCCTGTGGTTAATACTCAGTCTGTTGGCTAACGCCATGCAAGCCCTATCCGGCCCCCTCCGAGGAGAGCAAGCCCTTGTCCGCCTGGAAGAACCGCCCTTAGAAATCCCTGCCTTGGCCGCGGCGCCAGAGCCGAGCGCCACAGGCGCAGTGTCGGGAGAAATCACGGAGGAATCAGCCGGACAAATAGTTCAAAGCTGGCTGTCGGCGAAAGCAGCGGCTTTGGGCCCGAATCACGCTGTCGAAGAATTAAAGCAAGTTCTGACAGAACCGGCTTTGTCTCGCTGGCAATTGATGGCAGAAGCTCAACAGCGAAACAACGCGCACCAGCGTTATGTACACAAGCTGCAAGTTAATGGAGTTAAGACGAATCCGACTAATCCCGATCGCGCTCAAGTAGAAGCCCAAGTCGCGGAAAAAGCCGAAGTGTTCGATCGCGATCAGCTCGTTTCTTCCCGCAACGAAAACCTGCGCGTGCGCTACGACTTGATCCGTCAAGAGGGACAGTGGCGGATTATGGATTGGCAAGTGATTAAGTAAGGAATTGTTCAGTTGACAGTTGACAGTTGACCTGGGATACCGACATCTACCTGGGAGGAAGAGGATTGGAGTAATGAACAGTCTTCTTTTAATTTCTCCTGATCGGGGTTCTGGCTGTAAACCTATTCTTTCTGGTAATTGGTAATTGGTAATTTTTGCTGGCTAATTACTAATTACCAGTTTCTGATTATTAGGTGAATTTTTAATTCCAAAAGCGGGAGTTTTGAATTGCAGATTATTGTTGAAGGCTGGCGTTTTATTTATCATTCCTATTGCGTAGCCAATCAATTTCAACTGCTGGAAATGCACGCGCGGCGCAGCTATCTCGTAGGGAATCGCCCGCGAAGCCAAATTGAGCTTTTCCACCGCGATATGCCCTACATTGATGCAGCTTGGGAGACGAAAATTAGTTTGTTCGATCGCCCAAATGAAACATTACTTCGCAGCATTAAGAGTCCTGCGGTAAATCAGCCAGCGGATGTTACCCTGCGAATGTACTGCCCGTGGGACTTCTCCGCATCCAGCAGCGCTCAAACTTGGGTATTTGCAGCCACAGAATGGGGGATTGTTACCAGTTCAGTATTACAGGCGATGGGTGTTAAGTCGATCGCCCAAACCCCCGTTAACTCAGAAACCAAAATTATTACACCTTCAGCTTGGTCAAAGGCCGGCTTAATTCGCAGCGGAGTTGAGGCTGATCGCATTGCCGTTGTACCTTTGGGGGTCGATCCTAATATTTATTATCCTGCTGCGGGCGATCGGCGTCAATCACTGCGCGAAAGCTTCGGCTGGTCAAACTATTTTATATTTTTAAATATCGGAGGACAAACTGATCGCAAAGGTATTCGCCCTTTATTAAAAGCCTTCGCTGCGGTAGTTGACAAATATCCAGATGCGAGATTAGTTTTAAAAGGTTCTGAACTGCTTTATCCGTCGAGAGACGAGATTGCCGAAGCGTGCCGAGTTGTGCTCAACGATGCGGAAAGAGCGAGGGTTTTACCAAGATTAATTTATACTGGTAGCCAGCTATCTTTTGCTCAAATAGCTGAGTTTTACCAAGCTGCAGATGTTTATGTTTCTCCCTATTTGGCAGAAGGTTTTAATCTGCCGGTGTTGGAAGCTGCAGCTTGCGGTTTGCCGGTGATTTGCACGGAGGGCGGCCCTACAGATGATTTTACGAGATCGGACTTTGCACTGCGGATTGAAAGTAAATTTATGAGTGTGGTAAGTGACGGGGAAACGTTATTTATCTTAGCTCCTGAGTGGGAACATTTGACTGATTTGATGCAAAGGGCGATCGAACAGCCTGGAATCGCTGCGAAAGCTAGGGTTGCGGGCCCGGCTTTTGTGGCTGAAAATTTTACTTGGAGGCGTGTAGTCGATCGATTGCTTGATGTTATGGGAGGAGATAGAAAGAGAGAGGAGAGGTCTATTTTTGAGCCAATAATTTTGTAGTTTGGGCGTTTCAAGCCCTAGATGGGGAAATAGGTTTTTTCCGGCGTAAAATGCTTGCCACAGGTATCTAAAAGATAGTGCGTTTCAATCCCTGATAGGGTTTTAGGTTTTTTCCGGCTAAACTTTTTCCTAATTTTAATTGAAGAGTTTCAAGTTTCAATCCCTGATAGGGTTTTAGGTTTTTTCCGGCATAGCCTTTGCTAAAATTAAACCGCTCAAAACGGTTTCAATCCCTGATAGGGTTTTAGGTTTTTTCCGGCCGAGGCTGCTATCTCTCGGTGGTTTGGGGGTGTTCCTGTTTCAATCCCTGATAGGGTTTTAGGTTTTTTCCGGCATTTTCCCCTCTAGAGTCGCGACATGATCGACCACAGCCAGTTTCAATCCCTGATAGGGTTTTAGGTTTTTTCCGGCTCTCAATAACAACCAGCGATCGGGCTTGAATTAGTTTCAATCCCTGATAGGGTTTTAGGTTTTTTCCGGCCAAAGCTGCATAAATTGCTGATGGCCGTACCGACTCCGTTTCAATCCCTGATAGGGTTTTAGGTTTTTTCCGGCAATAATCGGCAAAGCTGCATTCGATCATATTTACCCAGTTTCAATCCCTGATAGGGTTTTAGGTTTTTTCCGGCTTGACAATTTTGTAGTTTTCCATGATGCCCTCTTGTTTCAATCCCTGATAGGGTTTTAGGTTTTTTCCGGCTCCAAGATGAGCCAGAATACAAGGGCAAAATAGCTGTTTCAATCCCTGATAGGGTTTTAGGTTTTTTCCGGCGGGGTGTGGTTCATCCGATCGCCCTTGCGGACAATTCGTTTCAATCCCTGATAGGGTTTTAGGTTTTTTCCGGCACCCGCGCACTCACACAGCACCGCACCCGCCAAGTTTCAATCCCTGATAGGGTTTTAGGTTTTTTCCGGCCTTCTTCGTCATCCTCAAGCCACCATTTTTCGCCTGTTTCAATCCCTGATAGGGTTTTAGGTTTTTTCCGGCTGGTGAAGTTGATTCATGAAAAATCCCAAGGGCTCAGTGTTTCAATCCCTGATAGGGTTTTAGGTTTTTTCCGGCTACAACCGAGATTCCGAACAATCGCTTAAATCTGTTTCAATCCCTGATAGGGTTTTAGGTTTTTTCCGGTCTTTTTTGACCATTTTGACTTCGGCAAGCTTCATGAGTTTCAATCCCTGATAGGGTTTTAGGTTTTTTCCGGCAAATTCTGACTGTCGCGGCTGGGGGGGCGGGCCAGTTTCAATCCCTGATAGGGTTTTAGGTTTTTTCCGGCTACTCAAATGTTTTCTGTCTGGTTTGGGACTCGTTTCAATCCCTGATAGGGTTTTAGGTTTTTTCCGGCAGCCCGTTCCAGAAGCCTTGGTGTATTTGGTTTTCAACGTACAGTTGCGTCCCTCTAAAAGAAAAGTACCATTCCAGCCTTCGGCTTGTCAATACCCAAGTTTCCATACTCACTCCAAAACCTTGTCCTGTAAATCTTTCAGACTTTGCGTCTATCTTTTTTTCACACTAGGGGCATCAAACTCATGTGCAGCAAGAGTTTGAGCCGAAAAATTTGATCCTCAGATTTTAACACCTACCCATTGACGCAAACTAAGCAAAAATACTGTGCGCTCAACGGACTCTACGCCACCAATACGTTCGATCTTAGCCTGACAGCAAGCATACAGCGGAAAAAACCAAATACTGTCTTCCTTCTTCCTTGGGTTAGATGACTTTGTTCGACATGGCGATCGTAACTTAGACTTAAGTCCGAGCCTGCATCAATCTCCTCAACTGGTTGCATGACTTTCTTCGGCGTGGCGATCGTAACTTAGACTTGAGTCCTAGCCTCCATCAATTTCCTCAACTGGTTGCATGACTTTCTTCGGCGTGGCGATCGTAACTTAGACTTGAGTCCTAGCCTCCATCAATCTCCTCAAACGATTCCGCCAACCAGAAAGCAAAGCGATTAAAAAACAACTCCGATATATCAAAAAAAATTAGCTCATATTCAACAGCTAACGACTTAGACACTTATCTCTAAAATCTTACGAAAAAGCCATATAAAAGCTGCCAATTCCTAGACTTATCAAAATCTATGCTTTAGAAAATCACAGACCACAACTTATATTTTACCGAAATTGAATTCCCAATTAATTGCTATGAGTGATTTGCACCAACTTATTCAGCGACACCTAAACCTTCAACAATAAGCGAATTTTTACCTGCTATATTTGCGGTATTTGTGCATCGCGGTTACGAAAAATATTATTGGCAAATTGCATACAAAATCCCCAAATTAACTTAAAATTAGTAGAGTGGCATTTACCTTAAAACTCCCGATGACAAAAGCCGAAATTAGCACCAAAAACATCACAGTTCCTAACGGGGATTTGCAAATAGCTGCATACCTAGCCCAGCCAACCTCCCCAGGGCAATTTCCCGCAGTTATCGTAATTCAAGAAATCTTTGGCGTCAACTCCCACATCCGCGAAGTTACTGAAAGAATAGCAAAAGAAGGATATGTGGCGATCGCCCCAGCCATTTACCAGCGTCAAGCCCCCGGCTTTGAAACCGGGTACACCCCCGAAGCCATCCAAATCGGCAGAGAATACAAAGAAAAAACCACCGCTGCCGAACTTCTGGCCGATATCCAAGCCACCATCGATTACCTCAAAACTCTACCCTCTGTTAAACCAGAAAGTTTTGGCTGCATCGGTTTCTGCTTTGGAGGACACGTCGCCTACCTTGCCGCTACTTTGCCCGAAATCAAGGCTACAGCGTCGTTCTACGGCGCCGGTATCGCCACCCAAACCCCCGGAGGCGGCACCCCTACGATCGCCCGCACAGCAGACATTAAAGGCACTCTCTACGCCTTTTTTGGCACTCAAGACCCCAGCATTCCCTTAGAACAAGTTGACCAAATCGCCGCAGAATTGCAAAAACACAGTATTTCTCACCAAATTTTCCGCTACAATGCCGATCACGGCTTCTTCTGCGACCACCGCGGCAGTTACGACGCTACGGCAGCAGCCGACTCGTGGGTGCAGGTGAAGCAGCTATTTCATCAGCAACTTCAACCAGCTTAGAGAGTGGGAGATGGGGAGATAGGGAGATGGGGAGAGTGGGAAATTTTTTTCTACTGACGACTGCCAACTAAATTACTGACAACTGACAACTAAACTGACATGAATTCCAAATCTACAGGTTCTCAAAGCGCAAAAGCATCCTTTTCAATGGATGATTTTGCTAAAGCCCTCGAACAGCACAATTATGAGTTCCAGAAGGGACAAGTAGTGCGCGGCAAAGTGTTCGAGTACGACTCAAACGGCGCGTATGTTGATATCGGCGGCAAGTCTTCGGCTTTTTTGCCGATCGAAGAGGCTGCTTTGAGAACAGTAACGGATTTGTCGGAAGTGGTTCCGCTGGACGAGGAACGGGACTTTTTGATTATCCGCGAACAAGATGCAGATGGCCAAGTTACTTTGTCTCTGCGGCAGTTACAAATTCAGCAAGCTTGGGAAGATTTAGTTGAATTGCAGGAAACCGGTAAAGTTCTTCAGGTGCGGGTTTCTGGGGCAAATAAGGGCGGCGTGACAGTAGATGTTCAGGGAATGCGCGGTTTTATTCCCCGATCGCACTTAGTGGAACGCGATAACCTAGAATCGCTGATCGGTCAATCTTTGAGCGTTAATTTTTTGGAGGTCGATCGCGAACGAGAAAAACTCGTACTTTCCCAGCGGATGGCCACTCAATCCAATGCCTTCAAGGACTTGCAAATTGGTCAGTTGGTGGAAGGAAAAGTCAGCAGCATCAAGCCTTTTGGCGTGTTTGTGGACTTGGAAGGAGTTAGCGGTTTGCTGCACATCAAGCAAGTTAGCCAAAAATATATTGATAACCTTGGAAAGGTGTTTGCTCCCGGTCAACCCCTGAAAGCCATCGTGGTTGACCTCGATGAAAGTCGTGGCCGAATTTCGCTTTCTACTCGGGTACTAGAAAATTACCCAGGGGAAATGGTGGATAAAATGGCGGATGTTATGGATACCGCAGAAGAGCGATCGGAACGTGCTAGAAAGACTCTTTCTTAAGTCTTGATTTAGTTACAACCCCGAATTCTTTAAGAAGTCGGGGTTGTAAAAGTGCGATGTTTTACGTTTAATTAGCTTGAATTACTTATTTTGCATTTTACATCGACTTCTTCTACCAGTTTCCCAAAACAATCCCACTATAGGCTAACTCCAAACCCCTATCTAATAAGTTAATACCTGTCGCCAATCAAAACTCCAAAATTGTCTTACTTCTTCCATGAGCTATCTAACTTCATTTTAGCGTTCGTTATTTAACCCCATTAGCTACTACTCCCAATACTTTAAAATCGGCTACATTGAGTTGATCTAAAGCTTTGCTTACCAGACCGCGATCGGTTTTTTCTATTTTTACAATCAGCACTGTACCATCAGTTTGAGAAGCTAGTAAATGGCCGTCTGCTAAACCAATTAAAGGTGGCGTATCATAAATTACTAAATCAAATAAGGCTAGGAATTGTTCCATTAAATAGTGCATCTTTCTCGAAGAAAGTAATTTAATTGGGTCGGGGGGAATACTACCAGCAGTGAGGACAAAAAGATTGTCATCGTCGGGTAATCGCTGAATAGCCTCATTTAAGCTTAAATCAGAACTTAAAACATTACTTAAACCTTTCATATTTGATAAGCCAAGGTATGTGTGCAGTTGAGGCACACGCATATTAGCATCCACTAATAATACTCGTTTACCAACAGCAGAAGCAGTTTTAGCTAAATAAAGTGCTACAGTGGACTTACCCTCACCTTTAAGAGTCGAAGTGATGGTTAAAGAACTAATTGGGTGTTCCGCATTTAATAATTGAATATTTGTGTATAAGTAGTGAAATGCCTCTACCACAGGAAAATCTTTGTAATTTGAAACTATTATTCGTTTTAAGCTTTCACTGTTAGTATTTGAACTTACGCTAGTAAATTGAGCGGGAACCCTTTCACCTCTACGAGATTTAATTTTCATCGCTTTGGCGATCGGAATGACTCCCAAAAGAGGGCGTTTAGTTGCTGATTTAATTTCTTCCGGAGTATGGAAAACAGTATTTAAAACTTCTACTAGGAAACCTATAGCAATGCCTAGTAAAGTGCTAATAACGATCGCGATTGCTAGGTGGCGGCGGGTTGGTTTTTCTGTTACTGGGTTGAGATCACCATTTTCGTTTGTGACTAACTGTGGTTTAGATATAATTTGCCAAGAGCCATCAATTTGACCAGCATCTAGTTGTAAAGTTTTTTGTTTTTCGAGGAAGAGTTTGAGAGTATCTTTAGCTAGTTCGAGTTTTAATTGTATGTCATCATAGCGGTGTTGAGCTGTGGGCATTTGAGTAATTTTTGCTTGCACTAAATTTTGGCTATTAGTTATCAACCGCTCGCGAGCTTCCAACTGTTTTAGTTGTGACTGCATCTGCAAGAGGACAGCATCAGCTTCTCTTTTCATTAAATCACGCAAACTTTGCTGCTTTTCCCGCAAAGATTGAATGGGAAGGCTATTTTCATAAAATTGAGTAGAGCTTAAAGCTAATTGTGAGTCTATTTCATTTACTTTGCTAATTAAATTTTCATAAGATTTGGGACTAATATCAACAATCCAACGATTATCGCCCGTTAACGATCTTTTTTTGTAGCTTTCATATTGAAGCCTACTTTCTGCCAGTTGTCCTTGCACTTCTAGGCGACGATTAGTTAAAATATCTAGCTGATCTGATAAACTGCGGCTGCGTAGTTCTGGTTGGTTAAAGTTATACTGAACCCTTAACATTTGTAATTCTTGTTGCAATTTATCTACTTTCTGCTGGAGTGGCGGCATTTGTCGAGCGATAAAATCAATACTTTGTTTGCTAACTTTTAAACGCTCTTGATCCATATATTCTAGGTAATATTTGGCAGTTTCATCCAGCACATATTGGATGCGCTTGGGGTCTCGATCGCGGTAGCTAATATCTAGGAGTTTAGTACCACCCTGCTTCCCATCTCGCAAGAAAGTAATGCGTTGGATAATCAAGCGGTTATTGAAATTTTTATAGTCAAAGTTTGGATATTTTGTTTGCAACTTATTAACTAATGGTAGTAACACTTCTGGGCTTTTTAAAACCCGCGATAAACTTTGATAATCCACCGAAGATCCTTCTTCCGCTGATGATTTAATTTTGTTCAAGTCTGTGATGCCTAAACTGTTATTTTGAGCTTGGACCAAGAGCTTTGATAGCCGATAGTCAGCCGTAATGGGTTCTGCTAAAACTGTAAATTTTCCTTCATACTCAGTAATAGAATTTTTGGCAGCCCTAAGCACGAAACTACCGCTTAAAGTAGCTATGCTGGCAGCTACTATGCCCATCACTAGAAGGCGGCGTTTGACGACAGCTAGTACCCAATTCATATCAAGAACTTGGTCATCCTCTGCTGGGGTACTAGCTAGGTAATTAGCGGAGGAAACAGACAAATATTGACCATTAAGGTCATTCTTTAGGGAAGACAACAGTTTTTTATCCATAGCAAAAATGTTACTATTTAATTCCTAATTTCCTAATAGTCTGAGTAGCTCTATGAATCGGGTGGGAACTAGAATTCCACCAATAATATTATTAACTGGTGATAAAACAGTGTTAATGTTATCTACCAAGATAGCATTCCTCGAACGTGCCACTATAATTATGTCATTATCTTGAATCAGTGGGTTGCTTTGAGCGTCGATTCCTTGATTCAAATTAATTGCTACTTGCGATCGGGATATAGTGCCATTAGGGTTCAGCCTGATCAGTTCCACATATCTAGAGTTAGCGCGACTTTGTCTGAAACCCCCCGCACTCATAATTGCTTGATTTAAGGTAGTATTAGGAGGTAATTTGAGTCCACCCGGAGTATTGACTTCTCCGATCACACTCACTTGCACAGTCCCCGGAGCAAAGCTAGCATTAGCTAGAACAGAAACTTCTCCCGGATCGATCGCCGTCGCTGTTGGGACAAAGATGATATCCCCTTCTTGTAGTATAGTATCTTGAGATGTATCTTGTTCTTGCAAATATTGCCAGAGGTTAATAGTTCTAATTTGTTGTTTGCCACTTCTAGTATAACGTTGGAGTTGGATTTGGCGAATATCGGCGATTGATGTGATTCCACCAGCTAGTTGTAGAGCACGAATAATGGTCGGCTGTCCGTTAGTTCTTTCACCATTTTGGGTATCACCACCAATCGCTACATATCTACCGGGACGCTTCACCTCTCCGAATACTGAAACAGTACGGGGTTGCTCTGCTGGTATAGAAAAATTAGATTCACTAAGTTGATTTGTTTCTGCTAAATTAATTGTTTCTTGAGGGGGAACCAAGATTTGATCTCCATCTCGCAAGGTGATATCTTGGCTGGTCTGACCAGTTTGTAAATAATCCCACAGATTATAAGTGATAGTTATTTCTTTGTTAGTCGTAAGCCGACGCCGCACAATTATTCGTCGAATATCAGCGCTAGCTCGAATACCCCCAGCTTTTTCTAAAGCTTGAGGAAGCGTGGGAAACTGAACTGATGGTCTGTTTCCGCCTCCATTAGCTAGGGGCAATAAGTAGGAGCCGGGACGACTTATTTCACCCGATAACCAAATATTAAGCGGGCGGGCAGCTTGTAAACTGATTGTAACTAAAGGTCTTTTTACGACCTGGCCATAAGCTCTACTGATAACTTGGGCTGCCTGTTCTAAAGTTAATCCTTGAAGCGCAATACTACCAATAATGGGGATTTGAATAGCTCCCCCAGCGGGAATTTGATACTCCCCACTAAGCTGGGGCAGATCGTAGATATCAATTCTAATATTGTCTCCACCACCTAGATAGTAGTCAGTATTAATACTTGTTGCGGGGGCGGGCGACTGAGCGAGGTTGGTTTGAGGGTAGGAGAAAGTGAGTACCAGCGCCAGCAGTGGCAGTTGTACAGCAGGGAGAGTAAGCCATTTCATAGGTACTAACAAATTTATGATAGAGGTAAAGCCATGAGAGATATTTTAAGGGTGCCGATGTTTGCGTTGATGCTATTGTGTTTAACGCTTATAGTTTTTGTGACTATTTATATTTTAGCCGCACGCCATCCCAAATTGGGTGCCACATTAGAAAAGATTTTTGTGGGGATACTTTTTTTTACCATAACTGGTGGATCGGGTATCATGACCATGCCCTTTACCAAACTCCATCCTAACGTTTTCTACAACTTAGAAACTACACCCCCAACGATGATTGGTCAAATTGCCATTTATGGGGCTATGATATTAATGATATTTCCCCGCTTAACTAAAACTACCCAAAAAACAGTTTATATCTGCATTAAATGGATAGCAGGAGACATTTTTTTAGGTTTGTTTTTGTTGATTCTGACTTTATCGGGATTGTGGTCACAAACTCCTGAAATTACTTTTAGGGCTATTTTTGCTATTTGGGGAGTAACACTGGTTTCTATTTATGTAGGAAAAGTGTATAGCTGGTCAGAAATTTATGGATTATTGAGATGGCTAACTGGTTTATTAGCTTTATGGTCAGTTGTGAAAACAAATGCAGCTCCGGACGGTTGTTGGACAGGAGTTTTAGGTCATAAAAACCCTTTTTCGTTTCAAATGGCTAATACAGCTTCTTTATGGATTTTATATGCTTTTAAGGAGCCTAAGTATAGATATTTATCATTATTTATCATTTTAATAGCTTTAATAGGATTGCAAAAAGGTTGTAGTGGTGCTAGTACAGCTCGGCGTAAATACACAGACTATTAAACAGCCAAGACTTTACCCTTGTATGTCCACTTAAAAGGTTT